>NZ_JANSJJ010000307.1:0-25399 GCF_047502715.1 Synechococcus sp. H55.10 | reverse complement strand
TCATCCCTAAGGGAGAGGGGCCGGGGGTGAGGGTCATCCCTCAGGGAGAGGGGCCGGGGGTGAGGGTCATCCCTCAGGGAGAGGGGCCGGGGGTGAGGGTCGTCCCTCAGGGAGAGGGGCCGGGGGTGAGGGATCTGTCTCAATCCAGTTATTTCGAGATCTCCTCCCCCCAAGGGCCGCTCTCATAGTAGGCGGCCAGCCTCTCCTGGTCGGGCTGAGTGAGCAAGCTCACCCCCACCAGCACCGCCGTGCCGACAACCACCGCCGGGATCACCGGCAGCCAGCCCCCCGTCCAGGCTTGGGGCAACAGGCCCGCCAGCCAGCCCAAGGTGAGACCGCTGGAAACCAAAGCTCCGGCTACGGCCCCGGCGCGGGTAGCCCGCTTCCAGTACAGGCCGGCAATCAAGAGGGGAAAGAGCATGGCGTTGCCCTGAAAGCTCCAGGTGGCGATCTGGGCGATGAGCCCCGGTGGCCTGACGGCAATGGCAAAGGAAACCAGCCCAATCCCCAGCACCACCCAGCGGCCCAACAGCTCCTCCTGGTGCGGAGAAAGCTGGCGCTTGAGCAAGGTAACCACCAGATCCCGGGTAACCAGGGAGCTGGCTGTTAGCAGTTGCGAGTCCGCCGTAGACATCAAAGCCGCCAGCGCCGCTGTAATCACCACTGCCGCCACGCCGCTGGGCAGGGTCTGCAACATCAGCGGCATGATCTGATCCGGCTGCTGCAGGTCAGGAAAAGCCAGCCGACCCCAGACGCCAATGAGGGCTGCTGGGAAGAACACCAGTAGAATCAGCAGCGGCCAGACCACCATCAGCGTCTGAAAGGGACGGGCACTTTTGGCCATGTAGAAGCGCTGAAAAAATTGGGGAAAAAGGGGCGTAGCCATCAAAAACAGCAGTTGGTTGCCAAGCAGGGTCTGCCAGCTCCAGCGCCCCTGGGGGCCGGGCAAGCTCAGCCAGGGATCCAACCGGCTGCCGGCCTCTTGGCCCCAACTCAAGGCCACGGCCACAAAGGCCACTCCCATCCCCACAACCAAGATGATCCCCTGCACCACGTCCGTCCAGACCACGGCCTGGGAGCCGCCGAAGAGGACATAGCCCAGGATGACCAGCGCCACCCCCACCGCCAGGGGCCAGTAGGGGATCCCTTCCCCCAAAACGGCGGCCAGGGTGCGCGCCCCGCCGATGATCTGGATGCTGATGTAGGGGGCGGTAAACGTCAGGGCGCTTAGGCAATAGAGCAGGGCCAGGAGAGGGCTGTTGAAGCGGTGGCCAAAGAACTCTGAGGGGGTGATGAACCCAAAGTGGCGGGCCGCCAGCCACACCCGGTAGCCCACCCCAAAAAACAGCCCTGAGATCAGCGCCGTGGTGACCCCCACGGCCAAAAAAATCCCCAGGCCGTGGGTGTAGGCATCCGCCGGCACGCCGAGGAAGGTAAAGGCGCTGAGCAGCGTCGCCAGCGTGGTCAAGGTCAAGGCCAGGGATCCCAGCCCCCGCCCTGCCAGGAAATAGCTGACCGGATCCTGGCCGCTGCGGCGGTAGCTCCACCAGCCAATGGCCGCCAGCAGCAGCAAGTACACCCCCACCACACCCAAACTCAAAACCGTGTCACTCATCTCCAGCCCTGGGCCAGCAAGTTCGCACAAAGTAGAAGTTCAGGGGCACCAACAGCAGCACCGCCAACCCTGCTCCCCAGTACCAAGCCGGGATCCCCCATAGCTGCGGCTGGGCCGAGCGGGATCCCACCCAGGTCAACAGCCACAGCAGCGGATAGATCCCCCACACCCAAGCCTGGCGCCCTTGTCCAAACCGCAATGGCCTTGCCGCCTGAGAACCACCAGCAGGATCCAACCCTAACATTTGCCTATCTCCTGCTTTTTTGCTGACCATTACTTAAGGTACAGCCACTGTTGGGGGGAGCTGAACTTGTCTTCCGATCCTGCCGGCAAAAGGGAACCTGGGGGCGAACGAGAGCGGCCCTACTGGCTGGCTTGGGCGCGGATTAGAGGGATCGGCCCCCATCGCCTCAAGCGGCTGGCGGAATTCTTTGGATCCTTGGAACGGGCCTGGCAGGCGGACGTTCCGGCCCTGCTGCAGGTAGAGGGCATTGGCCCCACCCTGGCAGAAACGATTGTCTCTGCCCGTCCTGGCCTCGACCCTGGGGAGATCCTGGAGCAAACCCAAAAGCCGGGGATCCCCTTCCTAACCCCTGCGGATCCCGGCTATCCGCCCTTGTTGTGGGAGCTGCCGGATCCACCGCCCCTTCTCTACGTCTTAGGCGAGTGCCCCGACTGGCAGCAGCCGGCCATCGCTATTGTCGGCACCCGCGCCCCCACCCCCTACGGTCAGCAGTGGACCCAGAAAGTCAGCGCCGCCCTGGCGGAAGCTGGCTGCGTGGTGGTGTCGGGACTGGCCACCGGGATCGACGGCATTGCCCACCAGGCCTGCCTGGAGGCAGGCGGCAAGACGGTGGCCGTGGTGGGAACTGGGGTGGATCAGGTTTACCCCGCCCACCATCGCGCTCTCTACCGGCGCATCCTGGAACAAGGGGCCGTCCTCAGCGAATATCCCCCCGGCACGCCGCCGGCCAAGGAGCACTTTCCCCAGCGCAACCGCATTATCGCCGGCCTCTGCCGCGCCACTCTGGTGATGGAGGCCCCAGAGCGCTCAGGGGCGCTGATTACCGCCCACCTGGCCAACCAATACGGGCGGGAGGTGTATGCCCTGCCGGGGAATATCGACACGGCAGCGGCCCGCGGCTGTCTGCACCTCATCCGCAGTGGTGCAGCGATGATCCTGGGGATCGAGGAGCTGCTCCAAGAGCTGGGCTTAGTTCAGGGATCCCCTCTCCCAGACCAACCCTTGTCCGCCGGCCCCAGGGATCCGCAGCAGCAGCTTCTCTGGCAGCTCCTGGGCAACGACATCCTCAGCCTCGATGCCCTGGCTCAGGCCACCCAGATGGACATTGCCACCCTCTCCAGCACCCTGCTGCTTATGGAACTGGAGGGCTGGCTGGTGCAACTGCCGGGGATGCGCTACCAGCGGGCTCGCTGAGGTTGGATCCCTGCACCGCTTCTCCGATGGGAGCCCGGCATGTGGGATCCTCGTGGCGAGGGTTGTTGACATGGGTGCTGACGGGGTAGGCGGCCATGGCCTCTGCCGGGTAGGGGCGAAGCAAGGGCAGGAGCCGCGCCGGATCCCGCACCTGCGGATCCAGCCAGAGGTCGTAATCGTCTTCTAGCAAAATGGCCGGCATCCGCTCGTGGAAAAGCCCCATTAGCCGATTGGCTGGCGTGTTGAGGATGGCGCAAGTTTCTCTCTCCACCCCTTGTGGGCTGCGCCAGCGCTCCCAAATGCCGGCAAAGGCAAACACCGGTCGATCCAGCAGGTAAAACCAGTAGGGCTGTCGCTTGGCCGTGCCCTGGTCGGCCCACTCGTAGAAGCCATCTGCCGGGATCAGGCAGCGGCGGCGGCAAAAGGCCTGGCGGAAAGAGGGTTTCTCGGCCACGGTCTCGGCGCGGGCATTGATCCACCCGGCCTTGGGAGTGCGGCTCCAACTGGGGATCAAGCCCCAGCGGAACTGAGTGGCCTGGCGCTGAAGGGATCCCGCCACCACCGCCAGCACTGGCTGAGCAGGGGCAATGTTGTAGCGGGGCTGGAGCGCCGCCACTGCCCCCCTCTCGAGTTGAAAATGCTGCTGCAGCCGTTCGGGAGCAACCGCCAGGCTAAACCGTCCGCACATCCGGGATCCCTCAAACCTGGGTGGAAATGCCCAGCAACTGCAGGATCCCCCGCAGCGGGATCTCCACCTGCTCGGGACGGTGGTTGAGCTCGTAGCCCAGCTCGTAGATGGCCTTCTCCAGCAGATAGGCCTCTAGCAGCACTTCCAGCTCCTGCGGGCTGCGGGGCAGAAAAGCCCCTTGGGAAGCCACCTGGAGATACTCGGCCAAGAAAGCAGCACAAACCCAGCGGTGCCAAAACTGGGCCCAGCGCATCATGTCGGGGCACTTGTCCCCGCAGACCAGGCCGCTTTCCAGTTGCTGGCGCAAGCCGGTGTGAACGGCGTAGTGGAAAGAGCGCAGCATCCCTGCCACATCCCGCAGGGGGCAGCGTTTGAGGCGGCGTTCTCCCAGGGAGCGGGCCGGCTCCCCTTCAAAGTCGATGATGACAAAGTCCTTGCCGGTAAACAGCACCTGGCCCAAGTGGTAATCCCCATGGCAGCGAGTGCGCAAAGCCGTGATCTTCCGCTCCAGGATGAGGCGGAAGCGGCTCATGATCTCCCCTTCTTGGTCGCGAACAGCCCGGGCCAACTTGGCCTCCACCTCCGGCAGCTTGGGGATCTGCTTGTTCAGCAGCGGAAACACCTGCCCCACCAAATTGCGCATGGATTGATAGATGGAGCGTTGGTAGAGACTGGAGAAGGGCTCGGGGGCAAAGTCTTTGTTTTCGGTGTCGGCAGCCAGAGCAAGGTGCAGCTCGGCGGTGCGCTTGGCCAAGATCCGCACCGACTCCAGGTAGCTGCCAATGGTGGCGTAGGCCAGCTCCGGCAAGGGGAGTTGAGACAGCTCCAAGAAGGATCCCTGCGGAACGGGCACGGGATCCACCTCTAGGTAGTGAACCAGCACCGTCTCGAAAAACTGCCCCAGGCTGTCCAGCGTGTAGTGCCAGGCATCCCCCTCGTTGGGGATGTACTCCTGCAAAATGGCCAACGTGATGGGCTGATCGCTGGGATCAAAGCCCCGCACCCCACGGCGGCGGCGATATTCCAGGGATCCCAACAGCCGCGGCACCCGCACCTGGGGATGGTGCTCCAGCAGGTAGCGGCCGATCTCTAGCTCTGGATTCACCCCCTCGGCCACCTTGCGGTAGAACTTGAGGATGTACTGATTGCCGTAGACCACCGAGGTGTTGCTCTGCTCCGCCTTGAGGATGCGGGGTTCAAGGCCGAGGTCGTACTCAAAGGGAGCAAAGGTGGTGGCCCACAGCTCCCCTGAGGAGTGGCGCAGGCGGCCCTGCTGGGCGATGATCTGCAGCGGCAACGACAAAAAGGTTTTATCGGCCAGCGCGTCGAAAAGCACGCCCGGCGGATCCCCGGCCACCTGCACAGGGAGGATGACTGCCTGGGGCGCCTCTACGCGCAGGTGCAGGGCCGCCTCTTGAGTGGCGTAGCCCACGGGTAAAGAGTAGAGTTCTGCTTCCCCCTCGGTAAACTCGACTTGCAAGAGCAAAATCTGGCCCCGAAAGGGGGGATCCCCTTCCCGGTTACAGGGAATGGCATCCAAAACCTGGGCCGACTGGATCTGGCGGGCTTTGGAGCCGAACCAACGGCAGCGGTAGAGGTAGTCGCCCAAGACCGCCTCCACCTGCTTTTGGCTTTCCCCTTGAAAGAGGCTTTCCCACGTGCCGTTTTGAACCAGCAGGGTGGGCAGGCGATCCAACTCTTCTGGCTTGCTGTGACTGGGGTGGATCCGCTCCGTTGGTCGCTGCGGCTCGAGGGAAAACCAGTAGAAGGAGTGGGGGCCCAGGGTCAGGAAATAGGGCAGTTGGCCGATGGGGGGAAACGGCGTGCGCCCGAAGATCTCCACCGGGATCAGCCCCTCCCAGTGAGCCAAGTCCAGCTCCACGCACTGGACATAGCGGGAGAGATTGGCCACCACCAGGATGCGCTCGTCGCCGTAGGCCCGCATGAAGGCCAGCACCTTGCGGTTTTCCGGGTGCAGCAGCTCAAAAGAGCCGCGGCCAAAAGCTTGGAAGCGCTTGCGAACCGCGATCATCCGTTTCATCGTCCACCACAGGGAATAGGGGTTGTTCCGCTGCGCTTCCACGTTGACGGTTTCGTAGTGGTACTCGGCGTCGATGACGATGGGCAGGTAGAGCTTCTGCGGGTTAGCCCGAGAGAAGCCGGCGTTGCGGTCGGCGCTCCACTGCATCGGCGTGCGCACGCTGTTGCGATCCCCCAGGTAGATGTTGTCCCCCATGCCGATCTCGTCGCCGTAGTAGATCACCGGCGTGCCGGGCAGGGAAAACAGCAGGCTGTTCATCAGCTCGATGCGGCGGCGGCTGTTGCCCAGCAGGGGCGCCAAGCGGCGGCGGATGCCCAGGTTGACCCGCGCGTTGGGATCCTTGGCGTACACCTGGTACATGTAGTCCCGCTCTTCGTCGGTGACCATCTCCAGGGTGAGCTCGTCGTGGTTGCGCAAGAAAATGGCCCACTGGCAGGTTTCGGGAATGGGGGGAGTCTGCTGCAGGATGTCGATGATGGGGAAGCGATCCTCCATCTGGATGGCCATGAACAGCCGCGGCATCAGGGGGAAGTGGAAGTCCATGTGGCACTCGTCTCCGTCGCCGAAGTAGGCCACAGCATCTTCCGGCCACTGGTTGGCCTCTGCCAGCAGCATGCGATGCGGATACCTTTGGTCGATGTGTTTGCGTAGGGCCTTGAGGAAGGCGTGGGTTTCCGGCAGGTTCTCGCAGTTGGTGCCCTCCCGCTCGTACAGATAGGGCACCGCGTCCAACCGCAGGCCGTCCACCCCCATGCTCAGCCAAAAGTCCACCACCTCGAAGATGGCCTTCTGCACGGCAGGATTGTCGTAGTTGAGATCCGGCTGGTGGGAGTAGAAGCGATGCCAGTAGTAGGCTTTGGCCACCGGATCCCAGGCCCAGTTGGAAGTTTCAAAGTCTTGAAAGATGATGCGGGCCTCTTTGTACTTTTCCGGGGTGTCGCTCCAAACGTAGAAGTCCCGCTCGGGGGTGCCGGGGGCGGCGCGCCGAGCCCGCTGAAACCAGGGATGCTGATCGGAGGTGTGGTTGAGGATCAGCTCGATGATGACGCGGATCCCGCGTTGGTGAGCGGCATCTAGAAAGATTTTGAAGTCCTCTAGGGTGCCTAGGGTGGGGTTGACGTTGGTAAAGTCAGAAACATCGTACCCATCATCCCGCAGAGGGGAGGGGAAAAAGGGCAGCAGCCAGAGGGCCGTGATGCCCAGATCCTGCAGGTAGTCCAGCTTTTCCGTCAGGCCCTGGAAGTCGCCCACTCCATCGCCATCGCTATCGGCAAAAGCCCGCACCGGTAGCTCGTAGATGATCGCGTCTTTGTACCAGAGGGGGTTGTGGGTTAAGGGAGAGACGATGCTGCGCAGAGGGGCTTGGCTCATCATATCGGCAATAGAAACAGGATTTGGACACCTTGGCAACCCTAACCGTTGAGTGGGGATCCTCTCAATAGACTGCAGCCTTCTCTTGGGTGCCAGGGATCCCGGCAGGCGGTGCGGTTTTGGGCCTGACAGGGCGATTTTAACCCCTCACCCCCAGCCCCTCTCCCAGAGGGAGAGGGGAGGTGGCGAGTGCTCTGGGGTTTGGGGTGGCAAGGGATCCCCCTGGGTTCTTATGCTGGTGGGCGACAGTTGCAGTGAGGCCGAGCGTGAGAGTTGTCTGGGAACGCAGCATTTACGGGGGCAATGGCCGCGTGCCCTGCATTATCTGCGGCGGATGGGCCACCCCGATCCAGAAAAAGGGGCAGCAGGTGCTGCTGGCGGTGGTCTACAACGACCGCGGCCAAATCTATGGCGAGATCTGCCGCAGTTGCCTCAGCCTGGGGGCCAAGGGCATCAAAGAGTATCTACGGGAGCGGATTGCCCGCCTGCGTAGACAACTGCAAGACCTGGAGGAGCTGGAGCGGGGAGAGGTGCAACTGCCCACCTTGGAGCAGGAGCTGAGCGCTTACCTGGATTGAGGACTACCCTTTCTGCCGCTCAATCGGGATCTTCAGCCAACGGCTCAGCTCCGAGGCCAACCATTCTAGCTCTGGCTCTTGCAGATTCTTTAGCTCGTACTTGCGGTTGCCCGCCCAAATGTTCAACTGTGGGCATACCTCTTCCAGGGTCCCAGAATAAGGTTGTCGTCGGGTATAGCCCGGGATCAGCTCCAGCCGGTCAATGTAGCATCGCCGACTAGGGGGAACTGGATGAAAACGCAGGCCAAGCAATTCGTAGGCTAAGCTGATCCGTTCTTTGTCGATATACAGGTAAGCCTTGCCGAATAAGCTGTAGAGGGTCAGGAGCACCAACCACCCCACCTCCCCGAAGAGCACACAGGCCAGCATGAGCAGAAAAAAAGGACTAACCTCCATAGCCTCCTCATCTGTCCCGACCGTGGAGGCGGCAATACAAAGAGCGTAGTAGCTAAGCGCAATGACGGCAACGACGAGAGGCAAACAAACCAAGCCGAGAAGTCGTTTGGCCGGGATCACCACCTCAAAGGTCTGTTCGGACTTGTGCAGTTGAATCCGGCTGCCCGCCGGCCGTCGAGGGGGAACCGCGGCTGCTGTCGAAGGAACCAGCAGTGGGCGGCGATCCAACTGCTCCAGCGCCTCCAGGGCCTGCCGGGCAGAAGTGGGACGGTTCGCCACCAAGGGCTCTGTCAGCCAGCGCAGCCAGTCGCGAAAGGCCGGGCTCAGTTGCACCGCTGGCTCGAACCCAATCCGGGATCCCACCTGCGGCAAGTCCGCCGGATGCTGGCCTGTCAGCAGGTGAATCAGCGTGGCGCCTAGGCTGTAGAGATCGGAGGCAGGCACAGTTCTGCCGCCAAATTGCTCTAGGGGCATGTAGCCGTAGCTCCCCACCACGGTGTAGGATCCCTGCTCCCGCGGCCCAGCCGCCTGCACCGAGCCAAAATCCACCAGGTACACCTGCCCGTCGGCTGCCAACAGAATGTTGCTGGGCTTGAGATCCCGGTGGATGACCGGCGGGTGGAGCTCATGGAGGTAAATGAGGATGCGCAGCAGCTTTTGCGCTAGGTCGCGCACCTCCGGCTCGGCAAAACGCCGCCCTCGCTCCATCCACTCCTGCAGCGAGGGGGCGTCGATGTAGCTTTGCACCAGCGCCAGGCCGCGCCCCCCTTTCAGGGCAATTTCAAAGCAATCGCGGTACTGGGGAATGGCCGGGTGGGAGAGAGTTTGCAGGATCTGGGCTTCTCGCTCAAACAGCTTCAGGTCGGCCCAGTTGAAATCCGGCCCGAATAGGATTAGCTTGATGACAACCGGTTCTGAGGTGAGGAGATCCCGCGCTAGGTAGGTGTGTCTACCGCTACGCTTGCTCAGCCGCCGCTCGAGTTGATACCGCTGCCGCCAAACTGGACGCTCTGAAGCCATCTCTCCTCGCTCAAGCACCCCGTTTGCTCAGCTCCATAGTAGCTCTAGGACAGGGATCCCCTCGGGGTCAGAAATTTGTTCTGGGAGACAGAATCAATGGGATTCCTGGAAAGCCTATCCAACAGCTTTCCCAAAACGGGCAGGATATGCTGGCGAGGGATCCCTGGTTCTCTACCGAGTCTCCCCTGGCCCCTCCGCCTGTTTCCCCACCTACTACCAGGGCTTTCTCCCCAAGCCAGCCTGGAGGAGATCAAAGCCGCTTACCGTCGGCGGGTGCGCGAGATTCACCCAGCTCGTCTGCCTGCCGACTTCCCCGAAGGGTTGCAGCAATTGGCCCAGCGAGATACCACGTCCCTCAGCAATAGCCAGCAACGCTGAGTCTACATCTCAGCCTCCTCCCCCAGCCCTCCCCCTTGCCAAAGCCGGCTGTGACCTCTGCTGCTTGGCTTGCGCTCTTGAGTGCCGGCTGGAGGGGGGCTGCTCTCTGTTTGGCAAGTTTGGCCCTCTGGAATGTCCTCAGCCCGGCCCAAGGTTTGGATGTGGCCAGCAAAACGGTTGTTGTTGGCACCTCTCAGTTTCTCGGCAATGCGGATCCTTCTCTGGCAGCCTCCTCTGTCCCCCCAGACATCCGACACGGGCAACGCCCTAGAAGGATCTCGGTCCCAGTTGCCCCTTCTGCTGGTCTCCTTTCTCCCTCCTAGCGGCCAGCCCAACTCGCATGCTATCGGCCAACGGCAGCAAAGAACGCCGGCAAGCCGTGCGCTGGGTGCCCTAACCAGGCAGGACTCTGGCCCGCAGGCGGGAGGAAAAGACCTCGTAAATAACCGTCAAAGGCTGGCCCCGGTGTAACAGGAGATAGTGCCTAGCCCAAAAAGGACCGGGGCAGTTGAGAAGCCGGGCAATGGGCTCGGCTTCGCCGTAGTAGAGCCGCCGCAACTCGCGAAAGGTCTCCAGTTTTTCTTGGATTAGGTTTTGACCAATGGGCAGATTGGGATGGGGCAAGTATCGAGCCAGATGGTCGGAGTTCCACCAAGAGGTGGCATAGAGCAAGGGCTGCTGAGAGGTTGCTCCACACAGCCAAACCCGCCGCCGCACCAAGGGGGATCCCAGCCGTGCCAAATCCTTGGCCAGCCGTTGCATGGACTGGGGGGCAGCCCTCTGCTCCGCCGGCAAATCGACCCGGCCCGTGTCGAGCAGATGGGCCTGAATCGGCTCTTGGGTCAAGACAGCTAGGTTGCGGGTGGTCAAGCCATCCCCCAAGAGCAGCAGGCGCAACACGGGATCCACCTGCACCAACTCAGGCTGTAGCGGGTCTGCCTCCCCCTGCCAATGCAGTTGCAGAGGCCACCAATCGCCTTGGCCAGAGGAGACGTTAGAACAGAGAGCAGCGCTCCAAGGGGATCCTGCGGCGTCGGCCTGGTAGGTCAGTGGAGAAGGGGAAAGTTCCAAGGCGGAGGTTCGGTTGTTAAGTTCTGTATCGCTCCTTAGTCTAACCCACCCCCTGCTGCAGCTCTAGGGGCTTGCCTAGCTGGTGCCCGGCTGGATCAGCAGCCGTACCACCCAGGGGACGACCACGATGACGCTGATCAGGCGGGCCAGATGCATGACCACCACTGTGCTGGTTTGGGCTCCCATGTCCAGGGCAATCAAGCTCATATCGGAAATGCCCCCTGGCGCCGTGCCCAAGATGGCCGTGAGGCGCTCGATGCCCAACCAACGGGAGATCAAATACCCCGACAAAACTCCCGTGCCCACCGCAATCACCGTACAGAGCAGGGCCGGTCGCCACAGATCCTTCAGGGCAAAGAAGGTCTCAGCAGTGAGCTTGCTGCCTAGGAGAATACCCAGCACCACCTGCATGACAAAGCGGATCCCGGCTGGGGGAGTGGGGATCGGGATCGCCCCCCAAACATTGACCAAACCCACTGCTACCATCGAGCCCACCAAGGCTCCTGCCGGCAGCCTCAGCTTGACTGCGATCAGGGCACCTGCCAACCCGATCAACACCGTCCAGAGATAGTTCATCATTGCGGCCTGGCCTCGAGGCAAGGGGATCTCTGCAAAGCAGGGCTTGGCCCACCTTTTCCACGACATTCGGCGCAAATGCCGTAGAAGTCCAGCACATGGTACTCGATCACAAATTGGTAGCGGCTGGCAAGCTGCTCCTCCAGATCTTCCACCGGGCAATCCGGCAGAGGCACCACCCGCCGACATTCGGTGCAGATCAGGTGATGGCGGTTGTGGCCGTTGCTGGGCAGAACCTGATAGTAGGTTTGCTGATCCCCCAAGTTGACCGCCTGCAGCTTGCCCTCATTGCGCAGAGCATCCAAAACTCGGTAAACCGTGGCCAGACCCACCGTGTGGTTGGCATTGCGTAACTCCAAAAAGATCTCTTGCGCCGAAAGGGGCTGTGAGCGCTGCTCTAGCAGCTCCAGAATTAATTTCTGGTTGCGGGTCTGGCGGGAAGAAGACATGATCCTTTTGTCTGGGTCATTCTTTGGGGTCAACGCTCAGAGTCTGCCTCGGCTTTCATGCGCTCTAGGGTCTGGTGCATCTGGTCGAACATTTGGGTTAGGGAGAGCCCAAATCCCCCAAGCTGGGTTTGCAGTTGTTTGATGGTCATCTGAGCCATAAAGTCGTCGGAGAGCTCCAGTCGCTTCATGAAAATGCGCTGGCGCTCCAGCAATTCTTCCATTCGCTCAATGAAGATTTTTTTGCCTTCCCGGTCGAATTGGCCGTAGCGCTCGCCAAGTCGCATCAGGTTTTGGAAGTCCTGAAACAGTTGCTTGGCTTCTTCTTGGACGATCTCCGAGTCGAAAAAACTCATGGCCTTCGGTTTGCTCTGCATAAACTGTATTGGGTATACCTATCCTATCCGATCGGGCTGGGGGGCGCAGTCCCTGCCGTTTTCCGGCCAGTACGGGATCCCGCCCTTCGCTTGGGTGGAGAATGGAGTTTGGGCCTGTCTGCCCCGCTCTCTGCTATGTTCCCCTTTCCTGGTGTGAAGGCTTACACGCAGCCGGCTTTGGCCCGGCAGTGGTGCCAACGGGTGCAGGGATCCCGACCGCTGTTTTTGGCCTGCCTGGGGTTTACGGAAACAGCTCTTGTGCCGGGCATCTCTGCTGCCGGCGCCACGCCCTCCTTGCGGCGCTACACGGCCCTTGCCGATGGAGAGGTGCTGCTGGGGGGCTATTCTCACCGCTTACCCACCTCTCCCGATGGCTATCCTTCACCGGTGGTGATCAGCCGCGCCGTCCTGAGGGAGTTGGGGATCCCCTGTCGCGTGTTCGACTGTGGTTTGCCGGAGCCGCTGCCAGGGGCAGAAACGGCAAGCGCCAGGGGGATGGCCCGCTGCTTGAGCACGGGGCAGGCTTTATCTCTGGAACAGGTGAGATCCCTGTGGCAGGAGGGGTACGAGCGGGGATCCCGGCTGGAGTCGAGCTATTGCGTCATCGGCGAATGTGTGGCAGGGGGCACCACCACGGCACTGGCGGTGTTGCTGGGGCTGGGCTGGCAAGCAGAGGGCATGGTCAACAGCAGCCACCCGGTCTGCAACCACGCCCAAAAGCTGGCCTTGGCGCGGCAAGGTCTGGCCCATCTCTCGCCCAACGCTACAGCGCCGGAGGTGGTGGCCGCTGTGGGGGATCCGATGCAGCCCTTTGTGGCCGGACTGGCGATGGCGGCAGCCCAGCGGGGGCCGGTGCTGCTGGCGGGCGGCACCCAGATGCTGGCGGTGCTGGCCCTGATGCGGCGCTGGGGGGAAGAGCAAGGGATCCCTTGGCCCCCGGAGAACGTAGTGGTAGGCACCACCCGCTGGGTGGCCGAGGATCCCTCCGGCAATACGGTGGCCTTGGCCGAGTTGCTGGGAACTGCCCCCCTTTTGGCCACCCAACTGAGCTTTGCCAATAGCCGCTACGCCCCCTTACAGGCTTACGAGCGAGGCTATGTCAAGGAGGGGGTGGGGGCAGGTGGGCTGGCCATTGCCAGCAGCCTATATGCCGGCTGGGGCCAGGCAGAGCTGTTGGCCGCCGTTGAGCGCAGCTACGAGCAACTTGTGCTTCAGGCCGGCTCCAGGGGGGCCATCGTCAGGCCCTCCCGCAGCAACTGTTGATGGTAGAGCTCCGCTTGCTCTTGCGGGCCGACCCAGACGACCGCTTGCCCTTCGGCATCCACCTGCACGGTTAGTTGTCGCGCCAAGGGCAGGGTCATGCCTGGGATGTACTTGAGCAGGCATTCGGTAACGTGCTGAAAGGTGTTGAAATCGTCATCCAAGACGATCACCTTGAAGTGGGGGTAGGGCTGACGAACCCGGGTTCTCGATGGAGACGACTGCTGAGCCAGTCGAGTGGGAGCTTCCGTGGTCATAGCAGCAGAACTCAAGACAACATCCCGTAACTTTAATGCCTCAGATTTGATTCAACTTTCTCAACAGCCAAAAATAGGCCGCTGTTGATTCTGAGTCTATTCTAGTTCCTAGTCTAGTGAACTCTGGTGAACGCATTGGCGTCCGCCGGCAGCCCCTATTTGCCTTCGGATCCCCTGCCGGTGCAAGAGATGGGAAAGAGGTGCGGATTCCCGACCCGCTCTCACAACATCAGCTCTTCCCGCAGGGAGCGGCGGGGCTTTTTGCCGCCGAAGTGGTGCTCAAAATAGAGGGCGGTGGCCTGCGACAGGATCCCGGCTTGGGCAAGGGCCTGGCACAGGGATCCCGCCGGCGGCAGGTGCTTCTGAATCTGTTCGATTTGGACGGCGCTGACCAGCCCCGAAGCCTTAAGGTAGTCGGCTACATGTCGTCCACCTGCTAGGTACACAGAGTAGCCGTCTTCGCTGAAAAACTTGACCGTCTCTGGCTTGAGGCCGCTGTGGTGGGTCAGCACATCCGTGAAGGTGCCGCCCTCTGTTTCCCAGCCATGGATGATGGCTTCGATGCCAGCATTGTCGAGGAGGCCGGCTGCCCGCAATTGGGTCAAGATCCGCTGCACCCAAGGGGTGGCCCGCTGCAGCGCTTCCAAGTCCTCTTCTCCCAAATACCCTTGGGGCGGTAATTCCCCTTCTGCTGCTCTTGCGGCTACAGTCGGCGTTGAGATGGCCTGCGGCGGGACTTGTTGCTGGGCCGTAGGCGCGGTGGCAGGGGGAGGGGCTGGCTGTGTCTGAACTGCTTGCAGTTGGGCTTGGAGCTGACGCACCTGCTCTTGGGCCTGTTGGAGCTGGGCTTGGGTTTCTTGGAGTCGGGCTTGAGTTTCCTGCAGTTGCATCTGCAGCCGGTGGATGGTCTCGGCGGCTTCTTGGCGGGCGTGGGCCAGGTCGGCGATGAGGCGAGTTTTCGTCGATTGAGCCAGTTGGAGTTGGTGCTGGTGCTCCTGCAACGATTGGCTCAGGGTGGCCAGTTGGGCTTCCTTCTGCTCCAGCGTCTGGCGCAGGTGGGCTTCCGTTTGCTGGTGCTGCTGCAGCCGGGATCCCAGCTCTTGCAGCTTGGGTTTGGCCTGGGATTGCCATTCTGTCAGCTCGTGGCAGCGGCGACGTAAGGTCTCCAGCTCGGCTTGGGAAGCTTGCAACTGTTTGGCCAGGGCCTGGACTTGCGCGGATCCCCGATCTTGCTGGGCTTGGAGCTGCTCCTCCAACTCTTGAATGCGCTGCTGGGCAGCCCTGTGTTGCTCGGATCCTTGCTGAATCTGGGCGGCCAGTTGGGCTTCCAACTCGGCCATTCGCTGCTGCTGGGCCTGGTAGTTAGCAATCTGCTGCCGCAACTGCTCGGCTGTAGCTTGCTGGTGCTGTCGCTCCTGCTCCAGTTGCGCCTTTAGGGCGGCAACCTGCTCTTGGTAGCGCTCCAGTTGGGCTTTGTATTGCGCGGTAGCTTTGTGAACCTGCTGCGATGCCTGCAGCGGCGAAGCGTAGAGGGGAGGCTGATCCGGAATGGTGGACCACTGCTCCACCATCACTTCCCAACTGTTGGCAGCTCCTCGCCGTCGCCGTAGCTGCTGCTGCTTGTCCAGGGCCCACTCCAACCAGTGGGGTTGCACCCAGCCCTGCTGCACCAGGATCTCCCCCAACTTGCGCTCGGGGTGGTGCTTTTGCTGAAGCAGAGCTTGATACACGTGCTCCAGCTCCAGGTAGCCGTGCAGCACCAGGATCTCGCCGATGCGCACCAACTCGACCGGGATCAAAGAATAGAGATCTTGCGGGGCAACCCAGCCGTGCTGCATACACAGCTCCCCCAACATCAGGGGGCTGTCCGCCTTTTCCCACATGGCCTGAGCCAACTGGGCGGGGGTGAGCAACCCCGCTTTGTTGAGGGCTTCCCCCAAGCGGATCTCGAACTTCTCCCGCTCAATAGCGGCTGGGCTGGAGCTGGTCAACGGATTCATGGGGCCTCTCGGACATGAGGAGTAAGCTTAACTACAGCTATCATGTCGGAAAATTCTTAGAAAGGCGAGGGAGTGCAACTATGATGCATTTTGTCAAGCCGGGGATCCACGGATGTTGCAGGAATGTCCATCTTTAAGCTGCAAGAGGCCGTTGTTCCCGGCTCTGAGCAAACTGCTGAAGCCGGCGCAGCATCAGCAATTGTCCCAAGCCCAAGGGCAAGAGAGAAACGGCTTCTACCCGCAACTGCACCCAGCCGTTCCCCCACCGCCAATCACAGTAGCCATCGGCTCCGCCCCACATCAGCAGGCGCAGCCGTTCCGGCAGCAGGGTTTCCACTTGGTGCAGGATCGAGAGGGGGCCCCATTGGACGGCAAAGGTGCTGCCCGGCTCCAGCCTGGCGGGCAGGGATCCCTGCAATTGCTGTGGCCAGATCCACTGCTGCAACAACTCCACCTCGGTCAAGCAGCGCTGTATCGTCGATGCACTGGCCTCGACTTCGATGCGGATGGTGGAAGATTGGAATGTCCCGAGCATCCTTGTCCCGCGTAGGTGACCCCAAAACCAAAGCGGCAAGGGGGTGACCCCTGTCAACTCTATTCTGGCCGATTGCTCCCGATTTGCCTTTGAAAACGGCTCGTCCCCATGTGGTGGCCATCTTGGCCCAAAGTCTGGATGGCAAGCTGGCAGCTCACCGCGGGCAAAGGCCCCACTTCGCCAGCGCCGAAGACTATCGGCACCTGGAAAACCAAGCTGCCCGGCAACAGGCTTTGATTATGGGGGCGGCCACGCTGCGGGCCTACGGCACCAGCCTTCGCCTCCGGGATCCCGAGCTCATCCAACGCCGACTCCAGCAGGGCCTCTCCCCTCAGCCTCTGACGATCATCTGCTCCGGCAGCGGGGATATTCCTGAGGATTTGCCGTTTTTTCGGCAGCCCCTCACCCGTTGGCTGTGGACCACTCCCCAGGGATCCCGGATTTGGGAGAACCGCACCGGCTTTGCAGATATCTGGGTGGCTGCCGATTGGGATCTACTGGCACGGCTGGCCCGCCTGCGCAGTTTGGGCATTGAACGGGTGGGGTTGCTGGGCGGGGGGCGGCTTTTGGGGGCGTTTTTGCAGGCAGGGAGCTTGGATGAGCTGTGGGTAACCCTGGCGCCGGTGTTGCTGAGTGGGTATGCCGATGCCCCGGCTAGCATCGAGGGCTGGCAACTGCAGGGATCCCCGCCCCAGCTGGAGCTGCTGGAGTGCCACCGTGGCTCTAAGGAGCTGTTTTTGCGCTACCGGGTCGAGTGGCCCTGAGGGGGCTCGCGAGAAAAAATTTTTGGACAAATTTAGATTTCTCAGAAATCCACAGGTTTTCCCCAGACTTTCCACAGGCGAGCGGGCTGTTTTCCACAGACTCCTTGCCACAGGAAACGGCAGCGAGGGTTTCTGTGGAAAAGTCCAAACTGGAAAGTTCAGGCGGATACACCTTTAGGAATGTAACGGGATCGCGCCGTTTTTGCCGATGGCATCAAAACCAGCGGCGGACTCTAACAAACTTGGAGCCGCTGCCCAGGATTGACAGCCCCCATGGGGCAGAGGGCAGAATAGCCGCACCTGAGGTGAGGGGGAGATTTTCCTGGCAGCTCTCCTCAGAGGCAAAGAACCCTTTGCCCAAGAACTCTATCCCTTCTCCTGCCTGAGACAAGGCCAAGGGGCAGCCTGGTATCCTCTGGCCGCTGCCGGACGGGCTAGGGGCAAACTTCTACAGACTGTCTTGCTTTTGACGGGGCTGATGCGGCCCCCGGCATACCCAAGTTAGAGAGCTGGGTTGGTTTGTTTTCGATTCTCTTCTGGGCAGGCCCGGTTTTGGCCGGATCCCTAGGTTTTCTTGGTTTCACTGTTAACCCCGAGTAGGTGGTTGGGCTATGGATTCTCCCACCGTCAGCATTTTGAGCGAAATTCCCGAGGAGCTACACGACACTCTTAAAAACTACCTCTCTCGTCACCCCGACTGGGATCAAGATCGGGTGGTGACGGCGGCACTCTCGCTATTCCTGCTCCAGAGCGGAGACACAGATCGGCGCGCCGCCCGTATTTACTTAGACAGCCTGTTTCGCCGCAACTGAGCCCTCGGAAGGCAAGCCCCGAGGATGGCCCGATGCATGGGCGGGGGGTTAGGAACACTCTGTCAAGAACGTCCTACTAACCTGAACTGTTAACCTGAGTAGGAAGATGTCCCGCTGTTGCCGCATGCCGGCGGGAAGGGTAAAAAGGGATCCACCAAGGGAAAAACCGTGCCACAGGGCTTCGGGCGAGGAAAAAGCGACCGGCAGACGGCTGGGCCAAAGGGCCTAGGACGAGGCTCCGCTCTACCCCCCTGCCCTTCCCCAGAGGCGACCCTGGCGCTGGCCGAGCGCCACCGACAAGCAGGGGATCTGGAGACGGCACTGCACCTCTGCCGGCAGCTTACCCGGGCCCATCCCCACCTGTTCGCCGCCCAGGCGTTGCTGGGATCCCTCTATCTGCAGATGGGGGATCCCTGCCAAGCCCTGACCCCCCTGCAATTGGCTTTGCATCTGAGAAGGGACTGGGTGCCAGCCTGGCAGGAGCTGGGCGATGCCTGGATGCAGCTCGGCAACCCAGAGGAAGCGGCGCGCGCCTATGAACAGGGCTTGGCTTTTGCTCCTGCCGATGGGCAACTGCTCTTCCGGTTGGGCAGTTGTTGGCTGGCTTTGGGGAAGCGGGAGCAGGCGATTGCGGTGCTGCGCCAGGCCGCAGCAGCCCAGCCTCCCCAAGTTTATGCTTTGGCGACTTTGGGGAACGCCCTCCTGTTCGACAACCAGCTTGGGGAAGCGGAAGCCTGGTTTCGCCGCGCTCTCGCCCTGGCGCCGCAGGAGGGGCGGATTCTCGTCAACCTCGGCCACTGCCTGCACCTACAAGACCGCCTAGAGGAGGCCGCCGACTGTCTGCGACAGGCCATCCCGCTGCTGCCGGAGGAGGCGCAGCCCCACAACAACCTGGGCACCGTCCTGCAAGAGCAAAACCAACTCGAGGCCGCTATTGAGGCTTATCGACGCGGCCTGCAGTTGGCCCCCGACTGGCCGGAGATCCATTACAACCTGGGCACGGCCTTGCTCACCCTGGGCCGCTATGAGGAGGGGTGGCGGGAGTACGAATGGCGGCTGCAGCGACAAGGGGCAGCCTATCCGCGCTTCCTCTCGCCCCTGTGGCCGGGATCCCCTCTGGGCCAGCAGACGCTGCTGATCTACGCCGAACAAGGGCTGGGGGACACGATTCAGTTTGTGCGCTACCTGCCGCTCTTGGCCGCCGCCCATCCTGCAGCCCAAATTTTCTTCCGCTGTCAGGGCTCCCTCGTCGAGCTGGTGCAAGCCGCCTTCCCCCAGGTACAGGTTATCTCGGAGAAGGATCCCTTGCCCTCTTTCGACCAGCACCTGCCCTTGCTCAGCCTGCCCCACCGCCTGGGCACCACGCTGGAGACAATTCCCGCCCGCATCCCCTATCTGACCTGTCCCGATGGGAGCTCGGCCTGGCCGGAAGATTGGCCAGAGCTTCCCCCGCGAAAACTGAAGGTGGGACTGGTATGGGCCAGTGGCCGCCGCGCCAACCCTGAGCTAAACCGCGTGCAAAGGCTGAAAAGTTGTCCTTTGGACTTGCTGCTCCGGGAATTGCCAACGTCCGCCATCCAGTGGGTCAGCCTACAGGTGGGGGAAGATCTAAGCCCAGTGGGATCCCTCCTGGAACAGCACCAGGTGATGGAGTTGGGATCCCGTTTTCGCCATTTTGTCGATACAGCCGCAGCCGTTGCCCAGTTGGATCTGGTGATCAGCGTCGATACAGCCGTTGCTCATTTGGCCGGCGCGATGGGCAAGCCGGTGTGGGTGCTGTTGCCCTTTGCCGCCGATTGGCGCTGGCTCCTCCAGCGGCAAGACAGCCCCTGGTACCCTGAGACAATGCGCCTGTTTCGGCAAAACACACCAGGAGACTGGGTTGGCGTGTTGCGGCAGGTGCGGGTCGCCCTCGAAGAGACGCTGTCAGGGATCCCTTCTCAAAACCCCACCTATTCCTCGCCCTGAACGATGCGCTGAAACAAATAGCCGGTGCCGCGGGCCGTCAGGATCAGCTCTGGATTGCTGGGGTCATCTTCCAGCTTGGCCCGCAGCCGCGAAATGTGGACATCCACCACCCGCGTATCCACATGGCGCTCCGGAGTATAGCCCCACACCTCCTGCAAAATCTCGGAGCGGGAAAACGGCTCCCCCGAGCGGCTGACCAACAGCTCCAGCAGACTGAACTCCATCCCGGTCAGGCGGATGCGCTCGTCCCGTTTATAGACCTGCCGCTTGTTGGTATCGATGCGGATATCCCCCACCTGAATCACTCCAGAACTGGGGATCCCCTCGTGGCTTGCCCGCGCCACCCGTCGCAGCACCGAGCGAATGCGGGCTTCCAGTTCCTTGGGCGAAAAGGGCTTGACCACATAGTCGTCTGCCCCCAGCTCCAACCCCGTGATGCGGTCGGCCACATCCCCCAACGCCGTCAGCATGATGATCGGAATGTCGGATTCCTTGCGCAACTCCTGGCAAACTCCATAGCCATCCAGCTTTGGCATCATCACATCCAGCACCACCAGGTCGGGATCCTGCTTGTGGAAAACCTCCAGCGCCTCCTCGCCATCCGAAGCCGTAACCACGTCGTACCCGATCATGGACAGACGGGTTTCCAAAATGCGTCGAATGCTAGCCTCGTCGTCGACCACCAGAATCCGTTCCTTACGCTGTGCTTCCACGGTGCCGCAACTCCTGAACTTCTCAATAAAAAAGATTAGAAAAATTGAGGCAAGCGCTAAATTGGGGTGAGCAGATGCAATGGGGCCGATCTGGAATGGATGGGTTTGCCCAGGGAATTTCAGACCCCCCAACTCCTCGTCTGTTAGCGGCCAAAGCCGCACCTCAAGGATGCAGCCCTGGGAAACAGACACAGAACAGCAGGCTCTTTGGCCACCGGACTCGATCTTAAAGTTCTAAACTTTGTCCAGCAGCACAGGCGTGGCCCCCTGACAAACCCTTGCGGTTGACCCCTGCCAAACCTGAGAAACCTTCGTAAGAAGTTACTTTCTACTCCCTAATTTATCATCCAGAAACGGCTGCTACCCCACCTTAACGCTCTATTCTGCGGCAATTTAGCCCAACTTGATACATACCTTCACAACTTCTTCAGGTTGCGACAAGGGCTGCGCTGGGTCAGAATGACTCGAATGGCTATTCGGCAGAAAAAGTGGCTGCCGCCACTCCCTAGCCGTTGGCAGTGGGAAGAGTATAGCAACTGTCCAGCAGGCCAGCGGAACGGATTTCGCGGTCGGCGTGATGCTCCAAAATGCGCCGCAACAGACGTTCTGCCTCCAGCCAAGCCGCCAAGGGCAGCGAATCTTCGGCCAGGGGCAAAGTTGGACTGGGCAGGGATCCCAAAGCTTGCAGGACGGAACTGGAGACCCAGACAATTGGGCTGGGCCGCTGCGCCACCCGGCAAGGATCGCAGACCAAGCCGCCCAATTGCGGGCTGAAAAAAACGTTATCGACCAACCCCCCCCCGCAGAAGTGACAGGCTTGCACCTGGGGAGCGAACCCTGCCAACGCCAGGAGGTGATACAGCCCATGGATGAGCAAAGGCAAAACGGCCCGCTCCGAAGCGGCCCGTTCGATGCGTTGCAAGTGTTCCACCAACACCACAAACAGCTCTTCCTGGGCTTGGTCGGGCAAGGCCAGTAGCAAGGCCACCTCCGCCAGGTACTGGGCCGCCGTGAGATGGGCCAAGCTGCGGCCAAGACGAGGAAAAGTCTGGAGAGTTTCCACCTGGACAATGCGCTGCAGACGTTGGCAGGCCTCCGTCTGGGCAGACCAGCGCCCCCGCGCGATCAGCAGCTCGTTGATGACAAAGGGCTCCATTCGCCCTCCCCACTTGGAAGGCTGCTTACGGGATCCCTTGGCCACCGCGCGGATCAAGCCTTGCTCGCGGGTCAAGATGGTTATGATCCGATCCGACTCGCCCAGCGGGATCCCCTTTAGGTTGATGCCCGTCACCCGATAGGTGCGCCCACTCATGCGGTTCCTCTGGCTTGCAGCTCTTGCATGAGCTCCAGCCCCCAAGAGGTGCCGATGCGGCTGGCCCCTGCTTGGATCATGGCCTCTGCTTGAGCCAGCGTGCGAATGCCGCCCGAAGCTTTCACCCCCACTTTACCCCGGCTGAGCTGCCACAACAGTTGCACATCTGCCGGCGTCGCCCCGCCCATCCAGCCGGTGGAGGTCATCAAAAAAGCTGCCCCCGCATCGATGCAAATCTCCCCGGCCAGCTTTTTCTCTGCCTCGGTCAAGAGGGCCGTTTCCAAAATGGCCTTGACGCAAACCCCCGTTTCTTCCACCAGTTGGGCAATCTCGGCATGGAGGCGATCCAGCTCCCCCGCCTTGAGCCAGGCCAAGTTGATGCGGACATCCAGCTCCCGGCACCCCTGCTCCACCGCCAGTTGAGCCTCATAGAGCTTAGCCTCCGCAGTGGTGGTGCCCAAGGGAAACCCCACCACCGTGCTTACCTTGACCGGGGATCCATGCAGCCGCTCCACCACCCGCGGCACGTAACAAGGTGGAACGCAAAAAGTGGGAAAACAGTAGCGCAAGGCAATTGCGCACCCCTGCTCGATCTGTTCTGGGGTCACCATCGGCAACAGCAGCGTGTGGTCGATGTACTCCGCCAAATTGATCGAGCTATCCGCCGCGCCCTTCCGCTCCAGAGAAAGCATGGGTCGAGCCCCCAGCACCCTTCTCTACTTTAGCCCCAGTTTTCGCCCGCAGGGATCCGCAAAGGTGGCCGAGCCTTATCGGTGTACCACCGCCCGATCGCCAGCCTTGATTGACCTGCCGCGTGCTAGGCACAAATGCGGGGCAAAGGTGCGGGCGCCGAGGTCACCTGCAGCAATCGGGGAATACGGCTGCTGTCGTAGATGCGAAATTCTTTTTCCAAGATGGCTTTTTCGTCGCGCACCGCCTGGTTCAAAACGATGGATCCCTGCGGATCGGAGATGGAACGGTGGAAAGTGCCGGGGGGAATGCGCAAAATACCTCGATTGGCTTCCAAGCGCACAATGTGGAAGGGATCCCGCCAGCTAAAATTCACCAAATAAAACGTCCGCCCGCCCCACAGAGCCAACAAGTTGTCCTCTTGGTGGGGATGCATGTAAAACTGCCAATAGCCTTGAGGATTGTCGGGGGGACTGATAGCCGGCCCATCATGATAAACCAAGTCGCGGGCGTTGGATTGGGCAACTGTGATGTCGAAAAAACGTACGCCGGGGGTATCTCGAAATTGATGAAAAGGCAGCAGGGCAAACATGGAGCTCGCCATGGGAACACCTGACCAACGACAGAGAGAAAAACAGGTTTTCACACTGTTTCGTGCTGTTTCGCAGTGTGAAGATGGAGTTATGTCGTCAGTTTAGTCAGGCCCAGCAGAGGGTTCAAATCTGAGATAGCATCACATCTATGCGCAGATCGAATAGATGGGATCCATGAACATCTCACAACTGCGAACTCTGGTGGCTGTGGTGGAGCGGGGGAATTTCAGCGATGCCGCCCTGCAATTGCAGATTTCCCAGTCGGCGGTGAGCCGGGCCATCGCCAGCCTAGAGGAAGAACTGGGGGTGTCTGTGTTGGTGCGCGGTCGCTTTGGGGCCCGCCTAACGCCGGTGGGGGAGCGACTAATGCGCCATGTCCGCAAGATGCTGCAACTGTGGGAACAAATGGAGTATGAAGCCAACCTGGAAAAAGGGTTGCGGGGGGGAAATGTGCGGGTTGCCGCTTTTCGCAGTGCTGCAACCCATTTGCTGCCGCCGGTGATTGCCCGCTTCCGCCAACAATTTCCGCAGGTTGCCGTCACCCTTACAGAAGAAGATCCGGCCACAGTGGAACATCTGCTGCGCTCAGGCCAGGTGGATATTGGCCTATTGCCCTTGCCGCGGGCTGCTGAGGATCTGCAGACGTGGGAGATCGCCCGCGACGAGTTCATTTTGTTGGTTCCGCTGAGTTTTGGGCCCCTGCCGGAAACCCTCACTTGGGAGGATCTTTCCCGCTTTTCTTACATTCTCTACAACTACGCCGAATGCACCACGGCGGTGCGCAACCACTGGGAAGCGGCCCACCAAACCCTCAAGGTGGCCTACTTGGTGAAGGAAGACTCCACCATTGTGAACATGGTGGCGCAGGGTCTGGGGGCTGCTATTTTGCCCCGCTTGGCTGCCCTCCCCATTCCCGCAGGGATCCAGATCCGCCGCTTGCCCATCCCCCTGGAGCGGGTGATCGGGGCTGCCATCCTGGCCTCGGCGCTGCATCCGCCGGCAGTCTTTGCCTTCCTGGAAGCCTTACGGGGAAACCCGTCCCAGTTGCCGGGTGGAGAGCTGGCCTTAAACTCCTCTTAAAATCCTGTTCCCAGGTAACTGCTAGCATGAGGCCAACTTCACTCCCATCCCATCGGAAAGGAAGGCCTCTATGAACTGGCTGACGCTGCTTGGGCTACTTTGTCTTCCCGGCTCTCTGTTTTCATTTTTTGAGTATTTGCGCTCCCAGAGGTTGGTTCAGCAGCTCTCTGCAACTCGGTTGCTCAAGGTAGCCGAGCTTCGCAATCTCGGTCAGACAAGCCCAAAAGGATCGAACTTGGCCCAAGTTTACGGCAGGATTGTGTGCGATCGGCCTTTGGTATCGGAGTTTTCACGCCAGCCTTGTGTCTACTACAAGTCGGAGATCACTTGGGAGTATGACGAAGCCGAGTGCTATCGAAAGTATTTGAATAGCGAAGGCGATGTCGCCTACAGGGAACGGATCAGCGAAGGCGAATACCAGAACGCTCTGCGCTTGGGATCTCGGGCAAAATCCTATCCGGGGGGAATGACCGGAAAAAGGCCCGGCTTGGGCTACTCTGACTCCGGTTCTTTCCAGAAAAGGGTGGATCCCGGCTACTCTGATTCTTTCCAACAAAAGCCCGGCTCTGGCTACTTCAGCGCGGCCTCCTTTCAGCAAAAACCCGGCTCTGGCTACCCCCCTTCGGACTTTTTCCAGAAAAAGCCTGGTTACTCCGATTACCCGCAAAAGCCTGGCTTCCCAGGCCATCTGGAAAAATCGCAGTTTTCTGAAGCAGGCCCTCCCCAGAAGTACTACAGCAATGTGTACTACGATCCGAGCACGGGTCGGGAATATCTCCTTGAGAGAGAGACAGAAACAAGAACTGAGACCCTTCACTCGGTGGTTCGCCAGCTCCCTTTTTTCATCGAAGACGAAACCGGAAGGGTGAGGGTGGATCCCACAGGTGCCGAGGTAGAGGCCATGTTGGTTGTGGATGAGACTGTTTTCCCCGGAAAAGGCCCCAGCCGGTTCAACTTCGATCTCAAACGCTACTTTTCCCGGATGAGAACAGAAAATCGCTCCACCCGCTCCTTTGTCTACAAAGAATGGGTGCTCCCGGTGGATGGGATGGCCTTTGCCATGGGGGAGGTGCGTTCTGAGGCAGGGGATCCTGTGATCCGAAAACCCCTTTCGGGAGGACGGTTCATCATCGCGCCCAAATCCGCTGAGGCCCTCTTGGAAGAGCACCGCTCCAATGCCTACGGCTTCTTGGCGGGATCCCTCGTCCTGCTGGGCATTGGCGTTTTCACCGTGCTCCACCTGCTGCAGTCCCTGTAGCCCTATCGGCGATAGGCTCCCATCCTCTCTCCTCACTGTTGTAGTCATTGCTACACAACGCTGTCGCGAACGCGCCGCTTCAGCTCCCCTCTCCCTCTGGGAGAGGGGCTGGGGGTGAGGGCGCCTCTGGGTGAGGGGGTGGGGGTGAGGGCACCTCTGGGA
>NZ_JANSJJ010000306.1:0-87267 GCF_047502715.1 Synechococcus sp. H55.10 | reverse complement strand
ACCCCGAGACCGGGCTCGGGGGCGGGTCTTTGGTTACAACAGACGGGGGGCGGGCCTCAGGGAGAGGGGCCGGGGGTGGTCGCGTGAGCGGCGCGGAGCGCTTGGGCCTCAGGGAGAGGGGCCGGGGGTGGTCGCCTATAGCAGCCTGGAGCGCTCAGGTGAGTGGCAAAGTTGAGTGGCAAAGTGTCTTAATCTTGTTTGAAGCGACTTAGCTCCAAGAGGCTAGAGCAGCAACGAGAGGGGCTGGTGAAGAGGGTTGCTTTGCCTAAAACCTTGGCCGCTGTGGGAGCGACTCTCCTCCTGCTCAACAGCCCGGTTGCCCCTGCCCAGACGCTCCTCGACCGGCAGCCTGTGCGGGTGGTGCAAGGGATCCCTTTGTACCAAGAGGAAATCTGGATTGGGGACGATCGGATCCCGGTTGCCATCGTGGCCATTTCTCTTACAGCGGGCCAACTGCGCCCCATCTGGGCCAATCCTGCCAGTTTGGTGGGTCTGGGGGAGCTGTCTTCCTTTGGCCCTGAACAGGGAGCCGTGGCGGCCATCAACGGCGGTTTTTTCAATCGCAACACCCGCCAGCCGCTGGGAGCCATTCGTCGGGATGGCCGCTGGATCTCCAGCCCCATCTTGGGCCGTGGGGTCATCGCTTGGTCGGATGGGACGACAGGGCAATCCGTGCGCTTTGCCCGTTTGCAGATGCAGGCAGAGTTGCGCAACGACCTTGGGGATCGGATCCCGCTGGTGGGCATCAACAGTGGCTACATCCTGCCCGGAGTTGCCCAGTACACCCCTGATTGGGGATCCACCTACACCACCCAAACGGATGGTGAAATGCTCCTGATGGTGCGGCAGGATCAGGTGCAAGACATTCTGCCGGCAGGCCTGGCCGGTAGTTTGACGGTGCCGATCCCGCCCAACGGCTACGTATTGGCAGCGCGGGGTCTGGAAGGTGCCCTGGAAGCCGGCAAACTGATCGCGGGGGATCGCCTCAAGTTGAACTGGACTGTGGATCCGCCAGAGCTGGCTGCCTACCCCCACATGCTAGGGGCAGGGCCGCTCTTGCTCTTGGACGGCCAAGTGGTTCTGGATGCCCAATTAGAGGGATTTCAACCCCTCTTCCGCCGCCAACGGGCTGCCCGCAGTGCCGTCGGTCAACTGGACAACGGACATTTGCTGTGGGTGACCGCCGGCAATGCCCAGGAAAACCAAGGGCTCACCCTGCTGGAGATGGCGCAGTTGATGCAGCAATTGGGCTGTCGCCATGCCCTGAACTTGGATGGGGGCAATGCTTCCACCTTGGTGCTGGGGGGAGAAACCGTCAATTTGCAACACCGACACCCAGAACAACGCACACCCCGAGTTCACAACGGCCTAGGGTTTTTCCCCAGTTCAAGTCGTTGACATACTTTCTGACATAGAGGGTAAGGGTTCTTGTTACCGAAAACAGCGGTGCCCATCTCCACGGTCGTTCGGGCTATTCACGCCAGAGAAAAGACTTGGCTCCAGTTGCACAACGGGATCCCGCCAATCTCAGAACCCAAGGCTCTAGAGCTTGTATAGGTTAGCCTTACGTGGGATCCAAACTAAATGGCCAATGCTTATTTCTCGTGATAGGAATAGAGATTAAACTGAGAACAAAAAATTAGCCTTGAGATCGACCAGAAAAATAATTGAAGAGATAACTTGGCGAAAAATAGTTCCAGGATATAGAGGTTACATAATTCTTTGCGTCCCTTCTCAAAAAATATCGTTGATAAGTTGTTTTTGATGAAGGCAATTAATGGATTTGCATTTCGTCGCTTTCGAAGTCAGAAATTAAGTTTAAGTTTTTGGACTTGCAGTCACACTTTTTCCAAAGTGAAGTCGAGACAACATGGGGGGCTCTCCGGCTCCTAGCCGAATAGATCCCCCGCTGGGCAAGGCTTTTGAGATGAGCAGAGCTTCGCCGCCATCTGGTGGCCAGGCCGCCGATATCGGTATTCCTGTTTGCAAGAGCTCATCTCATTCGGAAAACATTGATTCCTTGCTTGCATTTTTATAAGATACTTTTGTGCTTAAGTAAAATACCTCTACACTCAGATTTTTGTTTGGACTTGAACGTTAATTAAGATTTTGTTCAAAAGCTTTTCTTTTGGGCTCCTGCCTCTTGTGCCAAAAAGCTAGGATGGACAAGGATTGTGTTTTCTGTCACTCTATTTGAGAGGATTTGTATGCCGGCCAGAAGCAAAACCAACTCGTTGACGGATACGCACAGGTGGTGTTTCATGGAATCCATAGCCAACGCTCTCCACCACTTGTAGGCCCTGTGAACCTAGGGCCTAGTTCCTTAACCCACTTGCGAGATCAAGCCGTGGTTTGCACTGCCTCTCCGAATCCTATGCCCTCCCCCAAGGATGCTGTTCCTGCGGCCCGGGTTAAGCAGCCTGCCGCTCACGACCGTTTCCTGCAGCGGGATGGAGCCTGCTCCACCCAGTTGATCCCCCAGGGATCCCTGCAGCTCTACACCCACCCCAGCCGGGGCATGTTTACACCCGTCATGGCTCAGGCGCTGCGGCTGGCCGGCCAGGGGACGCGGGTGTTGATCGTGCAATTTCTCAAGGGCGGGATCAACCAGGGGCCGGAAAATCGCCTCTCCCTGGGGCGATCCTTAGAGTGGGTTCGTTGTCGTCTGCACCGCTGCATCGATACGCCTCATCTGGAGCCCGAGGAGCGGGTGGCTCTGGATGAGCTGTGGCAATTTACTCAGGAGGCCGTCAGGAGTGGCCGCTACGACTTGGTGGTGTTGGATGAGCTGAGCTTGGCCGTGAAGTTGGGCCTGATCCCGGAGGCGCAGGTGCTGGATTTGATCGATCAGCGTCCGGCCTGGATGGACATGGTGATCACCGGGCCGGAGATGCCGGACTCCCTTCTGGAGCGGGCCGACTTGATCACGCAATTGCGCCTACGTGCAGGGATCCGTGCCGCTGATGCGAACGTTGCTTGTCCTCCCGATCCTCCTCAAGTCCCCTAGCTTTCCAGGGAGCCTGCTGCAGCCATGCTGAAAAACGACCGCTGGATCTGCGAGCAAGCGCGGCAAGGGATGATCGAGCCGTTCTGTCCTGAGCTGGTGAGGGCCGTTGAGTCTCGACCTGTTTTGAGTTATGGCCTGTCCTCTTATGGCTACGACATCCGCCTGTCGCCGGTGGAGTTCAAGATCTTTCGCCATGTGCCCGGTACGGTGGTGGATCCCAAGCGGTTTAACCCCAAGAACCTGGAAGCGGTGGAGCTGCACCACGACGAGATGGGGGATTACTTTATCATCCCGGCCCATTCCTACGGGTTGGGCGTGTCTTTGGAGCGGCTGCAAGTCCCGGATAACATCACCGTGATCTGCATTGGCAAATCTTCCTATGCTAGGGTGGGCCTAATTGCCAACCTGACGCCGGCTGAAGCAGGGTGGCGGGGCTATCTCACCCTGGAGTTTTCCAACGCCTCCAGCGCCGACTGCCGTGTGTACGCCAATGAAGGGGTGGTACAGCTTCTGTTTCTGGAGGGGGATCCCTGCCAGGTGACCTACGCCGACCGCGCCGGCAAGTATCAGGATCAGCCCCAGCAGGTGGTGGTGGCCAAGGTTTAGCTTAATCGGCGGGAAGCCCCGCACTGTATTGGTGAATTGTGTTGACTCAAGAGCCAATCAGTGTCGGGATGAAAGCCGTTCGTCCTACAATTGAGGAGAACAAGTTAAATCTCTGGAGAGGTTCCCGCCGTGGGTCGCACGCTGAGACCTCTGTACAAACAAGTCTGTGAAGCGTGAATCCCATACTCTATCTAAGTTGCGTTTACTCAACGAAGATGAGTGTCGGGAGTCGTTCACACGCCTCCCTTCTCCTAAAGGGTGGAGGCTTCCGGTTGGTGATCCCCAATCCTGTTGGATCTCGTTTTCGATCCATCTCCATGCCCGACTTTTCTGCGTCCGCTTCCCCCAACAAGGTCGAGCTGCCGCTTGGCGCCGGCGACAGAAAGCCTGATCCGGATCTGCTCACCGCTGCCTACGATTACACCCTTCCTCCCGACCGGATCGCGCAAACGCCGGCGGAGCCCAGGGATCAGGCGCGAATGCTGGTGGTGTACCCGGATCGGCACGAGCATCGCCGCTTCTGCGACCTGCCCGATTACCTGCGGCAGGGGGATCTGCTGGTTCTCAACGATACCAAGGTGATCCCGGCCCGCCTGTTCGGGGCTAAGGAGCCCTCCGGGGCGCGGGTCGAAGTGTTGCTGCTGGAGCCTCAGTTGGAAGGGATCCCGACCGTTGCGCAGCCTCTGCCTGACCGGGTGGGGTGGCGGGTTTTGGTCAGGCCGGGCAAACGGGTCAAGGTGGGGGATCGGATTCGTTTTTGGAGCAAGGAAGGATCCCCCGCTGGGCTGAGGGCCACCGTTTTGGCTTTGGATCCTGAGACCGGCGGGCGAGTTGTGCAGTTTGAGTGGGAGGGGGCGCGGCCTTTTGAGGCAATCCTGGAGCAGGTGGGCCGGATCCCGCTTCCTCCTTACATCAGAGCTGCGGGCTCAGCCCAGGTTCGCCCAGGAGATTACCAAACCCTCTGGGCCAAACATCCCGGCTCGGTGGCCGCCCCCACAGCAGGTCTACATTTTACCCAGGAGCTGCTGCAGAGGTTGGCCCAGAAAGGGATCCAAATCGCCTACATCACCCTGAACATCGGCCTGGGTACCTTCCGCCCGGTAGAAGCGGAGCGGGTGACCGAGCATCGCTTGCACAGCGAGTGGCTCAAGGTGTCGGCAGAGACGGTGGCCGCCATCCAAGAAACCCAGGCCCGAGGGGGGCGGATCATCGCGGTGGGAACCACCGTGGTGCGCTCTTTGGAAACGGCAGCAGCCTCTGGCGCTCTGCAGCCCTGGCAGGGGAAGAGCGATCTGTTCATCTACCCCGGCTACTGCTGGCGGGTGGTTCAGGGCCTGATCACCAATTTTCATCTGCCCCGCTCCAGCCTGATGATGCTGGTGGCTGCGCTGATCGGGCGGCAAAGGCTGCTGGATCTCTACCAAGAGGCCATCGACCAGGGATATCGCTTTTATTCCTTTGGGGATGGCATGCTGATCTTGCCTGCGGGGGATCCCTGAGAGCTTTTGCAGGAACTGGCCCCGCCAGCCGGGGTTGAAGGACGGTCTTGCCTGCCGGCAAACCAGTTCCGGATGCGATCCCACTCCACCTGGTGATAGCCATCTGCCGCCCAATTGGCCCGCCGCTGCAACAGGTGCAGAGGAAAGAAGGTGGCCAAAGCCAGCACCGGGATCCCTGCCGAACGGGCTGACTGGATGCCGGGATAGGTGGCCTCAATGCTCAAACACGCCTGAGCAGACAGCTCCATCCGCTGCAAAAGCAAACGGTGGCGCTGCCCTGGGGCCTCATCCCCTGTCACGCGGTAGGAGCCGGCCAGCCGAGTCAGGGCCGGGCAACGCGACTGGAAACGCTCCAGAAAAGCACTGAGCTCGGCTGTCGATTGGCCACACAGCAGGCCGACCTTCAGTTGCAGCCGCTCCAGTGTCTCCAAGGTTTCCGCCAAGCCGGGAATGAGAGACCATTCCGTGTGCCCCTCTAAAGCTTGTCGGTAGTACAGGGCCTTGCGTTTTAGCAGCTCTTCCAGTTGTTTGGGGTTGAGCACCCGCCCCTGCTCTCCCCACAAAGCCGGCAGTCGCTCGCGATCCGGTCGGCCCAGGTAGTGCAGCCGGTAAAGCTCCCGCTGGGATCCCGACTGGGGCCAGCGTTGCGTAGCAACAACAGTCCAGGGGCGCAGGTTCTCTTCCACCAGCAGTTGGTTGATGGCCTGCAGGTGCAGACCCTCGTCATCGGCCACCACCCCACTCCAGTTCAGGATCACCCCTTGCAGCGCCATACAGGCCCCATCACCTTCTGCCCACAACCGCAGCTCGGCTGCCGGATCTCCACTCCATCAAAACTCGTTGACCTACTCCCCCATGGCGGCGCTGCAGCGTTTGCGGCTTGTCTATCCGTTTTGAACGCGACGCTCAAACTCCTCGCGGGTAGTGTCCACCAATTGCACCGCCTCTGGATAAAGCTCAGGATGGCTTTGCTTCAGCCAACTGAGCACCCGCGCCAGTTGGGCTGCACAGAGATCCAAATCGGCTTGAAAAATAACCGCCGCCGCCATGTGCTGAGCATATTCGGGCGGGTGGCCTTGCTGCGCCAGCTCTGCCGTCAAAGCGGCCAAGGCCTGCTGACGAACCGACGGCGACACACTTTCGGGAGAAGACATAGACCGAGCTCTTCAATCGGGAGAGTAGCGGCGCAAGGCTAGAGTGACGTTGTGCCCGCCAAATCCGAAGGCATTGACCAAAGCAGACTCGATGGCCATCGGCCGCCCCTTGTGGGGCACAAAATCCAGCCCCGCGCACTCTGGATCGGGGTTGTCCAAGTTGAGGGTGGGGGGAACCCAGCCGTGGTGGATGGCCAGAGCTGTGGCTACTGTGGCAATGCCACCTGCTCCCCCCAACAGGTGGCCGGTCATGGATTTGGTGGCGCTGATGGCCAAGCGGGGGGCATGCTCCCCGAAGACCGACTGGATGGCCTGGACTTCAGCGATATCCCCCACAGGGGTGCTGGTGGCGTGGGCGTTGATGTATTGAACTTGTTGAGGTTGGATCCCGGCGTCCTTGAGGGCCAACCGCATCGCCCGGGCTGCCCCCTCGCCGCCGGGGGCGGGGTTGGTCATGTGATGGGCATCGCACGTGAGACCGTAGCCCACTATCTCGGCATAGATCTTGGCACCGCGGGCGCGGGCGTGCTCCAATTCTTCCAGCAACAGGATCCCGGCCCCCTCTCCCATGACAAAACCATCCCGATCCCGGTCAAAGGGCCGGCAGGCTTGTTCGGGGGCGTCGTTGCGGGTGGAAAGGGCCTTCATGGCGCTAAATCCCGCCATCGACAAAGGGGTGACCGCTGCTTCCGTGCCGCCCGTAATCGCCACCTGCACTTCTCCCCTTTGGATAAGCCGAAAGGCATCGCCAATGGCATTGGAGCCGGAAGCACAGGCCGTAACCGTACAGGAATTGGGGCCTTTGGCGCCAAAGTGAATGGCCACGTGTCCCGCGGCCATGTTGGCAATCATCATCGGTACCATGAACGGGCTGCAGCGATCCGGCCCCTTGTGCAAGTAGATAGTCTGCTGCTCCTCCAAAACCCGGATGCCGCCGATGCCGGTACCCAAAATCACTCCCACCTGCTCGGCGTTGAGATCGGTGATGCGAAACTGGGCGTCCTCCAGCGCCTGTTGGGTGGCGGCCAAGGCCAGATGGACAAAGCGGTCGGTACGCTTGGCATCCTTGCGCTCCAAATAGTCGAGGGGATCAAATCCCTTCACCTCCCCGGCAATGCGGCACTCGTGGCGGGAGGCATCGAAATGGGTGATCGGCCCAATGCCGGAGCGCCCTGCCAGCAAGCTCTGCCAAAATTCGGCAGGGGAGTTGCCGATGGGGGTAACGGCGCCCAGCCCCGTAATCACAACGCGGCGGGTCGGCCTGAGAGCAGTGGCGGGATCCAGGGTAGCCATCGTCCGGTATCAGCCCAGAGGTATGGGGGCAGGTTAGGCAGCTTTCTTCGAGAGAATGTAGTTAACAGCATCTTGCACCGTAGCAATCCCTTCCGCATCTTCATCGGGGATCTCTAGGTCGAACTCCTCTTCAAAAGCCATGACCAGCTCCACCGTGTCGAGGCTGTCGGCTCCCAGGTCGTTCTGGAAATTGGCTTCCGGAGTCACTTTGTCGTCCTCTACGCCCAGTTGATCGGACACGATCTTGCGAACACGGCTGTAAACTTCGTCTGCGCTCATGCTTGGAATCCCAACTCTCGATTCAGCGTGTCTTGGCCAGGCCAACCGGCGGCCAATGAAGCAACCCTCATTGTATCGAACAACGGATCCCCTTGCTGCTGCAACCAGGGGATGTGGGGGTTGGGCCACGGCCTTTTCGGCGGTGAGAAGGAGAGGTTAGGATAGTTTACTGCATCTCTACAACTGGATTGTCAAGGAGACCTCGCTTCCATGCCCCGCGCTTACGAAACGATGCTGATTGTGCGTCCCGATGTGTCGGATGAACCCCTCGAACAACTGCTCAGCAGCCAGGAGGCGCTCCTGCGAGAGAACGGGGTGACCCAGGTGGAGATTACCAATAGGGGCAAGCGCCGCTTTGCCGGCTTTGAGATGAAAAAGTTCAAGGAGGGCCTGTACATCCAATTCAACTATGCGGCTGAACCGAGCGCGGTGGCCGCCTGGGAGAAAAATCTGCGCATCAACGAGAGCGTGCTGCGCTACATGACCCTCCGCGTCGGCTAGGTTTGACGGGATCCCCATCTGCGGGCATGATGGAAATGCTGGGATCTGCCCTTCGACCCCTGAATGGCCCTGTCATGAACTCGATTGTATTGATGGGCGAGGTTCTGTCCGAGCCGGAGCTACGCTACACTCCCGATAACTTGGCTGTTACGTCCTTGGTGATCGGCTTTCCCAGCCTGCGCCCGGATGAGCCACCCTATCGGGTGCGCGTTTCTTCTTTTGGGGAACTGGCCAAAAGGGTGGTGGACACTTGCCACGTGGGGGATCAGGTCACGGTGGAGGGCCAACTGCATATGAATGTGGTGGAGCGGGATGGGCGTAAGGAAAAGCTGGCCGAGATCACCGCGCGTCGCGTCCACCAACTGGGATCCGCCCAGGTTCTCTCTCTGACGGGGATGGGTGAGTTTGCAACGGTGGACTCCTCGGAAGGAGAGGGGGCTTCCCCACCGGAGCCGGACGATATCCCGTTCTAGCAGTGCCAGCTTTGCTGGGATCCCCCATGTTTGCGGAACTTGGCGCCGGATCCCCGCAAGTTATCGGCTACTCGCTGCAGGGGCGCCCCATTTACCTTTGCCGGCTCACCCAGGGGATCCGCTCCTTGCTGCTGGTCGGGGGAGTACACGGGGATGAGGTAGAAGGCTATGCCCTGATCGAGCGCTATGTGGCCTCTGGGAAATGGAGATCCTTGGAGGGCAGGGCAGCGCTTTGGGCGATCCCACGCCTGAACCCGGATGGCTGTGCCCTGGGGCAACGGCTCAACGCCAACGGCGTGGATCTCAACCGCAATCTGCCCACGCAAGATTGGATCCCGGCCTCTTTAGAAGCTCGCTATCCGCCGGGGCCAGCCCCAGGCTCCGAGCCCGAGACACAGGCGTTGTTGGCGAGTTTGGCCCAGATTCGGCCTCAGTTTATCCTCTCTGCCCACTCCTGCCAAAGCAATCCCTGCGTGAACTACAACGGCCCTGCCCTTGAGCTGGCCCAGGTGATGGCTGCTCACAATGGCCTGCCGGTAACCGACGACATTGGCTATCCCACCCCCGGCTCTTTGGGCACCTGGGCAGGGCAGGAACGGCGGATCCCCACCCTGACGCTGGAACTCCTGCGGGGCACTCCCCTCGACCAAGTCTGGCAGGAGCAAGCCGAGGCGCTGCAGGCGGTGCTGGAGTGGGCGGTTCAGGACGATGCGTTCTGACCTGTGTCAAGATCTCTAAACTTTCATTGCCAATCCGACAAGTCATCCGAGATGCCCGCGGTTTTCTCGCCCAGATCTTCTACAACACAGATAGATGGAGGTAAAGAAAAGAGGAACTTGGAGTCGAAACCGAAGTCAAGCCTTGTCTTTTGCCCATCTGTTGGCCATTTGGAGGAAGTCGGTATGTTCAGTAGGATTTTGGTGGCGGTGGATCGGTCGGAGCTGAGCCAGGGAGTGTTTCAAAAGGCCGTCCAACTGGCCAAGGCCATGCAGGCCGAGATGATGCTCCTCCATGTTTTGTCTCAGGAAGAGCCCGGTGCGCCGGAGCCGCCGATGATCCTAGGTGTAGATTACAGCTCCACCATCAGCGCCGAGCTGTGGCAGTCTTATCGAGAGCAGTGCGCCATCTTCGAGCAAAACCAGATCGACTATCTGCGCTCGCTGGTGGAGAAAGCCGCTGAGCAGGGAGTTCGCGCCGAGTACAGCCTCAACTACGGCAACCCCGGTCGGGTCATCTGCGATCTGGCCCGCTCTTGGCCAGCGGACTTGATTGTGGTAGGCCGCCGCGGCCATTCTGGCCTGAGCGAGCTGTTTTTGGGCAGCGTCAGCAACTACGTGCTCCACCGCGCCCCCTGCTCGGTGTTGACGATCCAGGGCGAGTCTCTCAAAAAAGCAGCGCCAGCCAAAGAAGAGACAACCACCGCCTCTGCCGGCTGAGATAAGGCCCGCCGGCCACCGCCTTCCTAGGAGCCCGCAGAGGATTCTGCCCCACTCTCCAGCAAGCGATTCACTTCGGTTTCCACGCTGTTGAAGGTGCTGAGGTCGATGACGGCAATGTCCGGCTGATAGCTGCTTCGTACGTAGGCGCGCAGACCGGCAGACGTCAAGCTCAACGTCAAGGGATCCCGACCGTCCTCGGTTTTGGGCTCAAAGGTCAGCTTCAGATCCGGCTCGGCCAGGGCTTTTTGGGCGTCGGGATCCGTCTCCGGCACGAACTCCTTGGCGCGGGCGGCGTTGAGGCTGGAGAAGAGAGAGCTGAGGTTGACCGGCTGGCCCGGTCGCTCTGGATTGTCCCAGCGCAGCTCCAGGGATCCCTTCTCCTGCGGCAGAGGGTTGAGGGTGAGCTGCTCCCCTTGAGACTCCAGGATGACTTGGCCCACCTGGTTGGGGTTGAGGCGGGCAAGGCGGTGATCCCGCAGCTCCTCGAAGTCGGAGCGGAGAATGTCGGCGGTGCTGGTGAGCAGGGCGGCCACCGCCGGGTGCTCCGAGGTGATGACATAGACTTGACCATCTTTTTCCGATCCCAAGGCCACCCTCAGGGTTTTGCCGTCCTTGAGCTCAACGGTTAGCTGAGCAGAAGGCTTCTCCAGACCATAAGGAGCCAGCTCCGCCTTGGTTTCAGCCGGGAACTCCACCGCCTGCAGGCGAGACAACGTATTGAGCAGACGGTCGACGTTGAGGTCATCAGCAGGCAGCGCCCTGGGCTCGACGATCTGCCAAGTATCTTCTTGCCGCTGCAAACGAACAACCTCTGGATCGGCCTCAGCCAACTGCACCTGCAGAGACTTCACTGCCGCCGTCTCGAAGCGCAGCAGAGTTTTGTCCCGCAAAGCCAAAAGGGAAGGCAGCAGGGATCCCTTCTGGGCGCTGGCCAAGAGCACCACCTCTCCCCCTGCTGGCCGGGCGTAGAAGCCGGAACTGTCGAAGTTGTCGTTGCCGATGTCCAGGCGGTAGGGATCCCCTTCTTGGGGGAAGAGGGCGATCTGGTGGCGCGGCTGATCAAGACCAAAAGCGGCCAGGTCGGTGGCCCCTTCCAGCGTGATTTGAGGCGTGAGGCGGGAGAAGGTGTTGAGGAGTTGCTCCACCGGGAAGTCCAGCGCCGCCGACTGGATGGGACGGATAATGCGCCAACGGGATCCCTCTTGAGGGGCGCGCTCCAAAAGGATCTCCTCCGGTTCCCCCTCTTGGCGGAGCTCAATGCGGGCAATGGTGTCGGGGGCAAAGTGAAAGAGCCGCGCCCGCTCCGCCTGCTGCTGCTGCCGCAGTTGCTGGAAGTTATCGAAGAGGAAATACCCCAGCAGAGCAGCCACCGCCAAACCCAAAAGAATCCAGGTGCTGCGCTTGAACATGCTTGTCCTCCTTCGGCTCTACCGTCTTTGCCACCAGAGCACAGCTCCCGATCCCAACGCCACAACCGGCAGGAGCACCGTCGATCCCAGCACCAGCCAGCGGAAGTTTTGACCGGTCAGGGTGAGACGGCGATCGGTAATGGATTTGGGGCGAATGGAGATTTGTTCAGTTCGCTCGGTGAGCCAGTTAACCGTGTTGAGGAAAAGATCGCGGTTGCCCTGCTGCCTCAGGTTGCCGTCGAGGGCAAAGTTGACGTTGCCGATCACCACCAGGCGGGCCTCGGTCGGCGACTCCTGGGCTTCTGAGTTGTTCTGATCGCCTTTCACCTGCCGGGTCAGGGCTACGCCCAAGGTCAGGGGGCCGGGCTTGTCTTGATTTGGGTCAAATTGCACGGGGCCAGCTTCCAGGTTGGGGCTGGTCTCCCCCCAGCTCTGCGGGCCGGTGCGCAGCAGGGGTGTGGCCTGGATCCCTTCGCGGGCTTGGGTTTCTACAGAACGAGCCAGAGGAAAGAGGGTCATCAGCCGCTGCTCGGCCAAGGGGGCGGTGATGGGGTGATCCCCATAGGTGGTAACTAGGGCAACTGCCGGCCCCGTGCCCAGGAGTTGGCTGACGCTACTCACCTCGATAAGGATGTCATCTCCCAAAACCACGCCCCACTCCTCCAGCAAGGGATCCAAGCCGGCATCCACCCGCGGCCCAATGAGCAGCAGCAGCCGTCCTCCCTTGGCCAGGTAGTCCTGCAGCTTCTCCACCTCGCCGGGGAAGAGAGCCCGCTGCGGTCCCGCCAACACCAAAACCTCTGCCTTGTCCGGGATCTCGGCCTGCACCAGGTTCAAAGGCTCCACCCGATAGCCCTCCTGGCCGAGGGCTGCCACCGCCTGAGCCAGCGTTGGGGTGCCTTCCCGCGCTTCTAGGCCCACTTCCCCATGCCCTTGCACGAAATAGGCCAGCAACTCCCCGCGGTTGACCACTTTAGACAAGACGGGGGTCAGTTTGCTCTCCAGCTCAGGGGCAGGGGGCTGCGGCAGTTGCTGCCGGCTTTCTCCGGCCTCCACCACCAGGGTGTTGTTTTGCGTCACCTGCAGCCGCTGAATGGTGAGGGGATCCCGATTGGGATCGACAAACGCAAACTGGAAGCGCTCGGGGTTGAGGCGGCGGTAGCGCTCCAGTTGTTCCCGCAGGTTGGGATCCGGCGCCGTGGTAACCACCCAGACTTTGACGGGTTGCGCCAATCCCTGCACCAGTTGCCGGGTTTGAGGCGACAGGGTAAACAGGCCCTCCTCGGTGAGATCCAGGCGCAGGTCGTAGCGCACCGCCACCACATTCACCAGCACCAGGATGACGGCCATCGCCGCCACCGCCACCAGGATGTTGGCGTTGGTCTGGGTGGAGCGCAGCCCCAAGAACAGGCTCACCTCCTGCCGGTGGGTGAGACCCCACACCACCACCAGAGCCAAGCCCGTGGCCATGAGGCTGAGGGGCACCGCCGTCCAGCCGGTGAGAGCGGATCCCACCAGCAGGCCAATGGCAATCACACCAAGGCCGAGGATCCCCGCCCAATCTGCCAACGCCCGCCAATCTTTTATCACCGCACACCTCCCAAGACAACCTTAGCTCTGCTGCCAGCGCAGGCTTTCTACCGATTGCACCGTGGCAAACAGCCCCAGCAGGATGATGCTGAGGAAAAGGACGACGCTACTGCTGCTGAGGATCCCTTGCACCCAGTTGCTATATTGCTGCAGCAAAGAAATATGCCTCAGGGTAGCGGCAATCCAGTTGTTCTCTTGGCCAGCCGCCGCGTCGATCACCCAGAGCAGCAGGATTAGCCCAAAGGTGGCCACCGCGGCAATGAGGGTGCTGTCCGTCAGGGAAGAGATGAACAACCCCAAGGCCATGACACTGCCCGCCAGCAGAGCAAGTCCCACATAGCCCACCAAGGTCAGGCGGTAGTCCACTGCTGGGTTGGCGCTGCTCAGCACCAGCACGTGGTAGACCAGCGGCGGCAACAGCAGCGTCATAAAAAACACCCAGACCGCCAGCCACTTGCCCAGGGCCACCTCCAAGTTGGTAATAGGGGAGGTGGCCAGCAGCTCCATGGTGCCCCGCCGCCGCTCCTCGGCGTAGGAGCTCATGGTAAAGATGGGCAATAAAAATAAGGAAAGCGTGCCCAAGAGGTTGAGAAACTGCTGCGACAGGATGGTGGCGGCATCAAAGGGGTTCTCTTGGCCAAACTGGGCAAAGAGATCCACCTGCTGGGAAAAGCTGATCACCCGCACCAAGATATTAAAGAAGAAAAACCCCGCCAGCCCCCAGAACACCGCCGCCACCACATAGGCAATGGGGGAGGTGAAGTAGCCGCGCAGTTCTTTACGAAAAATGGCCACTGCTCCGTTCATGCTGCTTCCTCCAATGCGCCCTCAGATCCCTCTTGGGTGGTGAGCTGCAGGAAAATCTCTTCCAAAGAAGCCTGGGGACGGCCGATCTCGTAGAGGGCGATCCCCGCCTGCACCAGGGCCCTGGCCACCTCCGGGATCCAGCCTAAGGACTCTGTCCCGCCGTCGCGAACAGCAGCAGCGTTGCTTTTAAGCTGCACCTGCCAGCGAGGGGGATCGGATCCCAGGGGCTGCAAACTCACCACTTCGACCTGGGGCAAATGCTGCAGGGCCGCTCGGATGGCTGCTTCCTCAGGAGCGCCCACCACCAGCTTCGCCTGCTGCCGATCCTGAAGCTGGGCTGTCAGCTCGGCGGGCGTGCCGATGGCCGCCACCTGGCCGCGGTTGATGATCACCACCCGGTCGCAGGTCATGCTCACCTCCGGCAAGATGTGGGTGGAGAGGATGATGGTGTGCTCTCCCGCCAGGCTCTTGATCAGGTTGCGCACCTCGATGATCTGCTTGGGATCCAGCCCAATCGTGGGCTCGTCCAGGATGATCACCGGCGGGTCGTGCACCAGAGCCTGGGCCAGGCCCACCCGCTGCTTGTACCCCTTGGAGAGCTTGCGGATCAAGGTGTGGCGCTTGTCTTCCAGGCTGCAGCGGCGGATCACCTCGTCCACCCGCCTAGGCCGGTCGCCGGGGCTGACCCGCTTGATCTGGGCGACAAAGTGCAGGTAGGCTTCCACGGTCATATCGGGGTAGAGGGGCGGGTTTTCCGGCAAATAGCCGATGCGCTGCCGCACCGCCATCGAGTTTTCGTGGACATCAAACCCGGCCACCCGCGCCGTCCCCTCGCTGGCGGGCAGATACCCTGCCAAAATGCGCATGGAGGTGGTCTTGCCGGCGCCGTTGGGGCCCAAAAATCCCATGATCTCGCCGGCGTTGACCTGGAAAGAGATATCGCGAATGGCCGTAAAGCTGCCGTAGGTTTTGCTCAGATGCTCCACTTCGATGGCAGCCGTGGTTGCAGGAGCAGTGGATAAACCTATCATCGGCGGCTCCTAACCTAGAGGGTCAGCGTGAGTTGGCCAACAGCCTAAGTCTGTAGGTGTGTAAAGCGAGCAGCCCCTGTCTTGAAACAAACAGAGGTGGGGAGCGACAGAGGCGGCAGCGCTGAGGCCATCAGCAAACTTAGCACAGCGGCGGCGGGGATAAGCAAACGGCACCGGGATCCCCTCCCCCCTTTTGGTGGGGTGCTCAGGGGGCCAGGGATCCCCACGCTTCCAACCCCAAGACTCGGCTCTCCCCAGGACAGGGCGCCACCACCTCGCCAATAGGGAAGGCTTCCGGCAGCAGCGATCTCAGCAAATCTTCCGCCTCAGGGGGCACCACCAGCACATAGCCCACCCCCAGGTTAAAGGTGTTGAACATCTCCAAAGTCTCCACCTGGCCCTGCTCCTGCAGCCAGAGAAATTCCTGTGGGATGGGCCAACTGTGGGGCTCTAGTCGCGCCGCCTGGTCAGGAGCCAAACAGCGGGGCAAGTTTTCCGGGATGCCGCCGCCGGTGATGTGGGCCATGCCGTGGATGGGGATCCCTGCTGCTTGCAGCCGCTGCACCGCCTGCACGTAGATGCGGGTGGGGGTGAGAAACACCTCTGCCAAAGGCCGATCCCAACCAGAGGGCTGGTGATCCCAGCGCCAGCCCCGCTCGGCCACAATGCGTCGCACCAGGCTGAAGCCGTTGCTGTGCAGGCCGCTGCTGGGCAAGGCCCACAGCCGATCCCCAGCCTGCACCCGCGAGCCGTCGAGAATGTCCGCCCTCTCGACAATCCCGACACAAAATCCCGCCAGGTCGTACTTGCCGGGCGGATAAAACCCCGGCATCTCCGCCGTCTCTCCCCCCAGCAGTTGGCAGCCGGCCTCTTGGCAGCCCTCCAGAATGCCGTCGATCACCTGCCAGAGAGCTTCCGGCTCCAGCTTGCCGGTAGCCACGTAGTCCAGGAAAAACAGCGGCTTGGCTCCCACCGTCAGCACATCGTTGACACACATGGCCACCAGGTCGATGCCCACTCCGCGGTGCTGCCCCCACTGCTGGGCAATCTCCAGCTTGGTGCCCACCCCATCGGTACCGGCAACCAAAACCGGTGCCCGGTAGCCCGCCGGCAGCTCGAACAGGCCGGCAAAGCCGCCAATGCCCCCCAAGGTTCCTGAAGAACCTGAAAACGGGACTTTAGTTCGTTCAACGCGCTCCCGAACCCCCTTGACAAAGGCGCGGCCCAGATCGATGTCAACCCCTGCTGAGCGGTAGTCCAAGATGCCGAAAATCCTTGTGCTGACGGGACTTAGGCTTTTGCCCTCGACCGGGCAAGCTTGTCAACTTAGAAACCTATGGTACATTAACTTCTGTTTTACTGTCGCAGTGGATGTTGTACAGGAGTTTCGAGAGGAGCGCGGCCTCATGCGAAATTGGAAGCGGCTAGGACAGGGACTGGCTCCCGCCCGCCAAGTGGGCTTAGTCGGCTGTCTCTGTGTTACGGCTCTCAGCTTGCCGGCAGGCATGTTGGGCAGCCCGAACTCGCAGGCACAAGCCTCAACTCGCAGCGGATCTCCCAGTGCCAGAGCAACCCAGCCATCCCCCAAAGCCCACTCGCTCTCCCCGGCAACTGACCTTATCTCCCCTTCCCAACCCAACGCCCCCCTGCCGGCCAAACTCGGCACCTTGCACTCGCAGGACTCGGAGTCTCTCCTCCTATCTCGACAGGCGATCCCTTCGCGGCCGACAGAAGAACCTACCCTCAAGATCGGCGAACAACAGCAGTCGTCCAGCCAGCCTGTCTCCACCCTCTACGACTACCAGATGGACGGTCGGCAGGTGGTCACTGTCTATGTGAAGGATTTGCCTATTGTCAGCTTTGTCGAGCAGCCTGGGCTGGAACCACCGCTGCTGCGGGCCAGCACCCTGGTGGCCCGGCTCAACCAAATGGCCCAGGGATCCCTGAAGGACACGACCATCGCCCTGGCTTGGGCAGAGCCCCAATCCGGGGATCCCCTCTACGCAGTTCAGGTCAACGGCGAGGAATTGCTGCGCATCGACGGGGGAGTGCTGCTGCCAAATCACCAACGCCCGGTGGATACGGCGGTTTTGGCTGCCAATCGTCTGCGCCGTCTGCTGCTGGATGCGCCCCCCATTTCGGCTCCGGCCCTACCTCAACCGGCTGCTCTCACCGCCAAGGCCACCGTTGTAGGCCCTAAGCCAGAAACAGCCGCTCAACCAAAACCTGCCCCTGTCCGTACCGTTGGGCCTGTGCAGGAAGGGATCGCCTCTTGGTATGACCTGCACCCCACCCGCCATGAGATGACGGCTGCCCACCCCACTCTGCCCTTCGGTACCGAGGTGCGGGTCACCAACCTGAGTAACGGGCGCCAGGCCGTCGTGCGCATCAACGATCGCGGCCCCTTCATCCCCGGTCGGATTATCGACCTTTCCCTGCGGGCGGCAGAGGCCCTGGGGATGGTGCGCTCTGGGCTGGCGCCGGTGCGGGTGGAAGTGGTGCAGCCCTAGGCTAGGGTACAGGCGAAAAGCGCTTGGAATCGGGGGAATAGCGCCAAGAAATGCCGTCGGGATCCCGGCTGCGGCTCCACTCCGGAAAACCGGTTTTGAATTTCCAGTAGGTGATGGCGGAGACCACTACCCCCAGCCGCTCCGCCAACTGAGTTTGGTTGAGGGGGCGCAGCGTCGCCCGCGGCACCGTAACCGCCTCCTGGGCAGCCGGCTCTTGAGGGGGCACGGGCAATGAGGCTGTGGCTGCAGTTGCCAGTGCCTCCCGTTCCAACGGACGACTGGGACTGGGCCGCAGCAGGCTGAACTGGCTCAATAGGCCGACGTTTTCCAGGTTCAGAAGATTTTCTAGGTTAGAGGTCTGATGGATTAGCTCCAGCTCACGGCGCAACTCATCCTCCAGCACTCGCAGATAGTGTTCCCGCTTTTGCTCCGACTCGGCATCCTTGAGCAGACCCAGGGCAAAGCTGAGGTTCGAGAGGGGCTCACTCAGATCTTGCAAGAACTTCTTGAACAGAGTGCCCTTCACATCCGTGAACTGCTGCAACTGCTGCAGTTTTTGCCGCAGTTCCTCGATTCTTTTCTCTTCCAGCTTGCGGCTCTCCAGGCTCTGCCGGTGGTTGTGCAGGGCAATTTCAATGGTGGTGTAAAGTTCCCGCTCTTTGAAAGGCTTGATGATGTAACCGAAAGGCCGGGTCTCTTTGACGCGGGAGAGCGTATCGTCATCGGCGTAGGCCGTCAGATGCACCACCGGAATGTTGAAGCGCTCGGTGATCCGCTTGGCGGCTTCGATGCCGTCGATATCCCCCTTCAGGACGATATCCATCAAGACTAAGTCCACCGACATCTCTTCCAGCCGCCGGATCGCTTCTTCGCCGGAGGAGGCGATGGCCGGCACCGCATAGCCAAATTTTTTCAGGACGTTGGCGATATCCTTGGCGATGATCTTCTCGTCTTCGACAACCAGAATGCTGCCTTTGGCAAGCATGGGAACTTTCTTCAAGGCTGGCTCCTCGGAAAGGTGATGATGAAGGTAGTGCCCGATTTGTTTCTCAATTCTATCTTGCCCTGGAGCTGATCGGTGAGGGTTGCAACCAGTTGTAAACCCAGAGATTGAGTTTCCTTGAAGTCGAAATCGCGGGGCAAGCCGATGCCATTGTCAGAGACGCGCAACTGAGTATATTTGCGGGTTTGGCTAAAACAAACCTCTATCTCCCCGCTGCGACTTTTGGGGAAGGCATACTTGAGGCTGTTGGTGACCAGCTCGTTGATGATCAGGCCACACAAAACTGCATCGTCGAGGTTGAGGCGGATCCCTTCGGCGCGGATGCTGGCGCGAATGCTCTCGGGGTTCACTCCGTAGGAGTGAAAGAGGTTGGAGATCAAATTGTGTAAGTATTGCTTGAGATCCACAGCGGCCAGATTGTTGGATTGGTACAGGCCCTCGTGGATCAAAGACATCGCTTGAATGCGGCTGCCGGCATCCTTAAAAACGCGGGCGTACTTGCGGCTTTTGATTTGATCCGCCTGGAGCCGCAGCAGGCTGGAGATGATTTGTAGGTTGTTTTTGACGCGGTGGTGAATCTCCCGCAGCAGAATCTCTTTTTCCTGAAGGGCAGCCTGGATCTGCAGCTTCGCCTGTCTTTCTTCAGTAATATCTTCGCAAATGCCAATAACGAAGAGGTTTTTGCCTTCGGGATCCCGCACTGCCGAGACCGCCAGGCGGCACCAAACCACCTTGCCGCTGCGGTGGATGTAGCGTTTTTCTAGGTGGTAGTGATCTTGTTGGCCGTTCAAAACCTCCTGGAAAAGTTGCCAATCTTTGCCGATATCTTCCGGATGGGTGAGGTCGCAAAAACTCATGTGGGTCAGTTCGGCGGCGCTGTAGCCCAAGATCTCTTCCAGAGCGGGGTTTACCTTGAGGTAACGGCCCTGTCTATCGACGATGGAAATGCCCAGGGCCGACTGCTCGAAGATGCCCCGCAGGCTCAGCTCGCTTTGGCGCAGGGCCGCCTCCGCTTGTTTGCGCTCGGTAATGTCCAAAATTTGGCTGAGAAAGTAGCTGGGATCCCCTTGGGCGGTGCGCACCAGGGTGATGCGGAGAAGGGCGTAGACGATTTGCCCGTTCTTGTGGATGTAGCGCTGTTCCTGTTCGCAGTGGTGCACCTCGCCGGCCAGCAGGCGGTTACTGTTTTCCAAGGTGACGGCGATGTCGTCGGGATGGGTGATGTCGAGGACGGTTTTTCCCTTGAGATCCTCTAGGGTGTAGCCCAGGGTTTCGGTAAAGGCGGCGTTGATCTGCAAATAAGTGCCGTCCACCTGGGTCATGGCCTTGGCAATCGGGGACCACTCAAAAGATTGGCGGAAGCGTTCTTCACTTTCTTTGAGGGCGATTTCTGCCTCGACGCGGGCGCTGATGTCGATCACCTGGTTGAGAAACTGGGTGGGCTGCCCTTCCTCATCGCTGAGAAGCGTAGCCTGAAACAGGACATGGACGACCTGACCGGAACGATTGATGTAGCGAATCTGGCGCTGGCTGACAGAGACTTTCCCCACCAACAAAGCCTCATTGGCCCCCAGCAGTTGATTGACATCTTCCGGGTGGAGAATGTCCAGTTGTTGCCGATGTTTCAATTCTTCGGGAGTATGGCCGACAATCTGGGCAAAAGCCTCGTTGACCTGGATAAATCGCCCCTGCAAATCCACTAGGGCAATTCCATTGGGGGCCAGCTCAAAAATCTGCCGGAAATGGTTGGCGCTCTGTTGCCAGGCTTGCTCTATACGACGACGTTCGGCTTCCAGTTGCTTGGACTCGGTGATGTCTTCGACGATCCCTGCCACTCGATAGATTTTGCCCTCTTTGTCGGCAATAGGAAAGGTACGTTCCCGCAGCCAGAGGATGCAGCCATCGGGGCGGCAGAGGCGAAAAACCACATCGGTGGGTTGGCCCTGAAGTTGGGCTTGAAAAATGGTGGGGAACAGCCAGCGATCGTCAGGGTGAATGTGGCGCATCCAGGCCTGGGGATTGGCGTAGGCCTCTGCAGGGGAAAGGCCCCAAATGGTTTCACAGGCGGGGCTGACGTAAATCAGCTCTTTGCCGCAGAGCGTTGAAATCCAGAACAGTTGTTGCGTATTCTCCGCCAGTTGTAGAAAACGATGTTCGCTTTCTCTGCGGGCTTCTTCTAACTGTTGTTGTCGTTCTTTAAGCTGGCGGGATGCTGTGATATCAGTAACAAATCCTTCAAAATAGAGGGGATCCCCCTGCTCGTCGTACAGGGTGCGGGCATTTAAAGAAATCCAGATGACTTTGCCGTCTTTGCGGCAGACCTGGCGCTCTGCATCCACGACTTGACCTTCTCTCAGCATGTGCTGCAGGAACTCAGATCGCTGCTCTGGGTCGCTATAGATTTGGGTGCCGATATCGGAGACATTGCGCATCAAATCTTCCGGGGATTCGTAGCCGAAAATATGGGCCAGAGCTGGGTTGGCAGCCAGATATTTTCCCTCAGGGGTGGTTTGAAAAATGCCTTCGACGGCGTTCTCGAAGATCTGTTGGTAGCGGGCAGCGGTGCTGCGGCTGTGCTGCAGTTGCGCCCGAAGTTGCGCGAGGGCTTGTCGCTGCTCCTGGGCCTGGAGCAGGATGTGTCGCAGGCTGAGGGCGATGAGGTCGATCTGTCCCCGTTCGGGGAGGCTCAGTGGGCGGGGGCGCTCCCCCCGCAGGTGAAGTGTCGCCAGCGGCCTCCCGCCCTCATCCAGCAGGGGAAAGGCTTCCTGAAAAGGCCAAGATCCGCCGATGGGGTTGGGCGGCTCGTTGCCGGGGATCCGCTGGGGGTCGCGGTAGAGGATCCCTTTTGCAGGCGAGTCGGGATCGGATCCCGGCTGGACCAGTTCTAGATAGACCAAGGGGACGTTCAGCAGTTGCCCCAGCAATTGCAACAGCGGGTACAGCGCTGCAGCGGACTCCGTATTCAATTCTGTATTCAGTTCAGTTTGAAGGGACGGCTCTTCCCTGGCGGCGGCCTGCCCGGGAACAAAACCGTTCACAACGGATCTCGGTGACCTAGAAATGGGAGGCGACATGGGAAAAACTCGGCTGGGAAGCTAGCTCTACCCAGTCCATCGCGATAGATGGGGGGCACCTGCTGAGTTGGTCTTCACAGGGCAAAAAGCAAAGGATCCCCGGCAGGTACGCCCGTTCTGCACCCACTATCTATACTTTAGCGATGCTCTGGAGAAACTTTAGTGAAACATGCTGCTGACGGAGCTGTCTTCGTGGATGCGCCAGATCGCCTCTCCCAGCACGTTCGCCACCGAGAGGACGGTCAAGCCTGGAAAATGCCGCTCTGGAGGAATGGGGATGGTGTTGGTGACGATCACCTCTTCAAACAGACCGCCCTGCAGGCGTTCGATGGCCGGATCGGAAAAGACAGGGTGGATGGCGCAGGCATAGACCGCCTTGGCCCCCGACTTGCGCAGCAGCTTCGCCCCTTCCGAGATGGTGCCTGCCGTGTCGATCATGTCGTCTACGAGGATGGCGATTTTACCGCGCACATCGCCAATGAGGTTCATGACTTCCACGTCGTTGTGGGCCTGGCGGCGCTTGTCGATGATTGCCAGCGGAGCTTCCTTGAGTTTTTTGGCAAAGGCACGCGCCCGCGCTACCCCTCCCACATCGGGAGAGACGACCACAATATCTTCGTCGAGTAGGCCTTTTTCTTTGAGGTAAGCCTGCAGTACCGGCTGGGCGTAGACGTGGTCGAGGGGAATGTCGAAGTAGCCCTGGATCTGGGCCGAGTGCAGATCCATGGCCAGCACCCGGTGTGCCCCTGCCTGGGTGATCATATTGGCCACCAGCTTGGCGGTGATGGCTTCCCGTCCGGCGGTTTTGCGGTCGGCGCGGGCGTAGCCGTAGTAGGGCAAGACGGCAGTGATCTGGCGGGCCGAGGCGCGGCGGCAGGCGTCGATGATCACCAGCAGCTCCATCAGGTGATCGTTGACCGGGCGGCAGGTGGGCTGCACCAAGTAGACATCGGCACCCCGGATCGACTCCTGGATTTGGATGTACAGCTCGCCATCGGCAAAGCGCTTGCGCAACATAGGCCCCAGATCCATGCCCAGGTAGCGCGCCACCTCCTGGGCCAAATCCGGATTGGCGCTGCCTGAGAAGATTTTGAGGCGGTTACTATCTGAGATGGGCGGCAGGGGAGAAGGGCGAAGCAGAGGGGCAGGGCGAACCACAGATCGATGCTGAACTCGTCCGTAGCCAACGCCTGACGGCGAGCTGCCGCTATCGTAGCACCGACGCTTGCAACCTCAGCAACTGTATTCTTCGGGATTTTGGGTCTGGGGGGGCAGGTTAGCATAGACGGGATGAAGGTGGAGCTGCTGCACATCCACAAGCGCTTTGGGGCGGTACAGGCGAACCGCGATGTGTCCTTGCGGGTGGAGGCGGGCACGATCCACGGTCTGCTGGGGGAAAATGGGGCCGGCAAAAGCACCTTGGTCAAGATCCTGAGCGGCTTTCTGCGCTGCGATCTGCGGGTTGGACATTGAGTCGGCGCTGTGGGTCTGGAGTCAACTGCTGGAACGCGCCCAAGCGGGAACCGCTATTGTTTTTGCCTCGGCGGATTTGGACGAGATCTTGCCGTACAGCAACCGAGTCCTGGTGTTCAGCAGCGGACAGGTCTCGGAACCCATGCCGGCGGCGGAGCTCACCGTTTCGCGGCTGGGGCAGTTGATGACTCTCCCCGTCCTGCCCAGCACCCACGCTTTGCCGGAGCATTTGTGAAGAGCATAGCAATCCAACAGAGCAAGGCTTAGAGTAGCAGTGGCCCCAAGCCTTTTTGCTCAACGAATCCGGCCATGGGATCCCAGGATAACATTCCACCTGAGGGAGCCGAGCAGTCCCGCTCTTACTCGTTCAACTTCACCGTTTCGGGATCCCGGCAGCAGGTTTTGCGGGGGTTGCAAGCCTTGCTGGAGCTGGGTTTGCTGACGCCGGAGCACTTTCGCCATCTGGTGGAGCAGTATCGGCTGGAGGCGGAATCGGCGCCAGGAGCCACTTCTGTCGGCGGGGGGATCCCAGCCAGTCTGGGCTCGGCCTACGTGCTCTGGATTTTAGGTTTGTTCGGCCTTTGCGGTCTGCACCGCTTCTATCTGGGTCGCTGGCGCACAGGGCTGCTCTGGCTGCTGACTTTTGGGCTGCTGGGGATCGGCCAGCTCCTCGATTTGATCTGGATCCCGCAGATGGTGCGGGAAAGAAATGCTGGCTTGGCCGGCTCTGGGGTTGTCGTGGCGGGGGAAGAGCCGCCAGCCGAAACCAGGGAGCTCTCCTCTCCCCCGGGGATAGCTGTGTTGTTGCGCAACTTGCTGTCTGAGCTGAGCGTAGCTTGGCTGCTGCTCCTGGGCCTGTTTTTGGTGGTGGTCTCTTCGGGGGTGCTGGCGGCCAGCCGCTGGCAAGAGTTTTCCCCGGCAGCTCAGTACGGGGTGCTCTTGGCTTATACGGCGGCGTTTGGGGTGGGAGCGAGGTGGGCGCAGCGGCAGGACGGGCTGCGTCTGACAAGCCAAACTTTAGAGGCTGTTGCTTTGCTGCTGCTGCCGATCAACATGTGGGCGCTGGACGGGCTGGGGATCCCGTGGGGGATCCGAGCTGTTGCTTTGGGGTTACTCATAGGGATCCCGTGGGGAGCCTGGCGACGGGCCGACTTGCTGGGGGCGGGTTCTGCTTTCTACGGAACGTTGGTGAACTTCTTATCTCTTTCTGGTTTACACCTCTTCTGGAGCCTAGGGCCGCCGGAGTCTCGTCCCACCCTTGTCCTTGGGATCCTCTACTTGGGGATCCTCAGCACCGTGATTTACACCTGGAGCCGCCGCTCGCTGGCCCGGCTGTGGCTCATCGGGGCGGCTGGCTCCTTGTTGATCTTGCGGGGGCTGCTCTCAGGGCAGGTGCAGGTGTCGCAGTTGGGGTTGGCGGTGGCCCTCTTGGGTTGGCTGCCCCAAAGCCCGGCTGAGGACTACGAGCCGGCTCAGGTGGGGCGGCCCTGGTGGAGCGGGGTGCTGTTGATTTTGGGCTGGCTGCTGGCGGCCAGCGACTGGGGGGAGAACGCCTGGCAGGTGTTGGCCATCAGCCTGCTGGGAATCCGCTTCTTAGCGAGGCGACTGAGCCAACGTCAGCAGAGGGTGGAGTTGGCGCTGCTGTTTTTGCTGGGTCTGGAAACTGCCTGGGCCTTTTGGCAGGTGTGGCCGGCAAGCTGGCGGGAGAGCGTGCTGGCGCTGTTAACGGGTGGGTTGCAGCCCCTCGACTCTGTTTGGGGGCTGCTGGGGCTGGTGCTGTTGCCCTATGAGGTGCTGTGGCTGGGGCTGGCGGCCCGCTGGCAGCAGAGACCTCGGGAAGGCGAGGAGGCGGGTTTTGCGGCGCTGGCAGAACCGACGGAGCGCTTGGTGTTGGGGCTGGGCGGATCCCTCTTGCTTTTGAGCTTTCCCCAGCCGGCGATTTGCTTTTGGCATTTGCTGTTGAGTACTGGCATCCTGGCCTGGTGGCTGCGGCAGAAGTCCAGGGTTGGCGCTGGGTGGGTATTTCTGACCCATGCCTATGGGCTGGGGGCGCTTCTGGCCGGGATCCGCTGGCTTTGGCCTGATTGGAGCCTGTCCAGTTGGGGGGGCATCTTGCTGCTGCTGGGCTTGCTGGAATGGACGGGGCGGGTGGCGCTGGGCGGGCGGTTGTTGGCAGCCTCAGGACATTTTGGGGGACTGCCGGTGCGGCTGTGGCAGCAGAGCGCCGAAGGGATGGGGCTGGTGCTGCTGGGATCCAGCTACTTTGTGTTTTTGGCGCAGGGCACGGAGTCCATTGGCTGGCTGTGGCTGGCGGTGCCCTCGGTTTTGACGGCGGCGCAGGTGTGGGCCTGGCCGCCCCTGGCGTTTATGCCTCGCTGGTTGCAGATCCCGGAGCAAGGGGGATCTTTTTCTTGGCGACAAGGGATTCCGGCGCGGGGATCCCTGCGCCTTCTGGCGGTGCTTTCCCTGGTGATGGCCCAGGGGCTCACCCTCGGCAGGCCGGGCCTGGATCTGCTCGGGCTAGGGCTGGGAGTGCTGCTGCTGGCAACTCAGGTGTGGCTGTGGGCTTCTCCCTCTCCCAGTTCTCCCGCTCCAGAAGCACTGCTGGCGGTGGCCTTTGGTGTAGGGATCGGCCTGGTGGGAATCAGCCGGCTATTGCCGACGCTCACGGAAGCGGAGTGGCTGCTGGCCTTGGCGGTGCTGGGGTTGCTCTTGAGCGGCTGTCGCTACGGAATTTTGCGCCTCTCTTCTCGCCTACAAGCCGCTTACCGACCGGCCCTGGATGGCTGGGGCCTGCTGTTGGGGTTGGTGCTCCTCTTTGCCCTCACAGTGGCGACAACGGCGGCCCTGGCGGATCCTTCTCGGCTCCCCATTTCCGTCGGCAAGCAGCCCATGTTCCCCGGCGCTCTGCCCTTGGCGGCTGGGGTGGCCCTGGTGGCGCTCGGCCTGCGGCTGGGGGTGGCTCTCTCAAGGGGTGGCTCGGCGGTCGTTGGCGCCGACGGGACGGACTCTGCCACCGGCTCGGTTTCCTGGGCGGTGGTGGAAGGGATCGCCTACGGGCTGATCTGGGCTTTGGAGCTGGGGGCGACCGGCATCCTGCTCTGGGTTGTGCAGGGGTCCCGTCCCGTCCTGCCTCTGTGGGCCGTCCTCAACCTGGGCTTGGGGATCCTCTTCTGGATAGGGCCGGAGAAACTCCTGTTCCCCGGCGGGGGAGAGCTCCTGCAGCGAGTCCAGACCCTGAGTTGCTGGAAGACAGGGCCGCTGATCTATGCCGGGCTGGGTTGGCTGGGATCCCATGCCCAGTGGAGCGAGCTGACGGGCGTGGGCAGCTTAGGCCTGGCCATCGTGTTGTTGGGCCTGGGGCAGGGGATCCCAGGGGCACAAGAGCAAGGTGGGGACTCCGTCCCACTTACGCGAACGGAAGAAGACCCTCCTGTCAACTGGAAGGGGATCCTGGGGGCCTGCGGGATGTCACTGGCTGCCTACGAGAGCTGGATTCACTTCCTGAGCCAGCAGACAGGGGGATCCTGGGGAGATGGACTGGTGCTGACCGCGTTGCTGGGATGGCTCCTGGCAGTGGTCTACCGCCTTTGCCCCCCTTGGCTGGTGGCGACCCTGCAGCTTAAAAGAGCTTGGCTGCGCTGGATGGCCTCGGCCAACTGGGCCCTGGCCAACCTCGTCCTTTGGCCTGCGCTTTTCGATCTTCGCCTCAGCCGGTGGGGGCGGCTCCTCTGGGTGCTGACGGGATCCGGCCTGGCGGCCTATGCCGCCGCCCAGGGGAGAAGATCGACGCCGGGATCCCCGACAGAGCCGGGCTGGCTGCCAACGGCCTGGTGCCACCTCAGCGCTTGGCAGGGAGTCGGCATCTGCCTGGGTAGTATGTGGCTGGGCTTCCCCAGCTTGAGGGTGGAGCAATGGGCCGGATCCCTGCTCTGTGGGCTGGGACTCCTCTATTACTTTCTGCCCTGGCAACGGTGGGGCTGGCCGGCGGATCCCTGGTCAAATACGGCCTTGGTGGCGCCGTTGCTGGCCCTGGTGGTGACGGCGGGCGGCGACAACAACAGCAATTTGTTGCTGGGGGCAGCCTACTACGCTTTCTTGGCCATCTGGCGCTCCCAGGTGCGCCTGGGCTACATCAGCTTGTTTTTGAGCAACTGGATCCTGTGGAATTACGGCTGGCAGCAGGATTGGGCTTCCCTGACCCTCTATGCCCTGCCTCTGGTGGGATCCCTGCTCTATGTGGCCCAGGTGGATCCCGGACTGCAACAGGCTGGTGCTCGAGAGAGTCGGCACCGGCTGCGGGCCTTCTCGTCGGGTCTATTGGTGTTGGTGACTTTGATCGAAACCCACGGGCAACTGGGGGCGGGGTTTTGGCCGGTGGGGCTGGGCTTGGCTTTGGGGGTACTGGGTTTGGCGCTGCGGGTGCGGGCCTACCTGTGGGCGGGCACCCTGGGCTTTGGCCTGGGCGTCTTGCGGCAGGGGTGGCTGTGGGTAACCACTGACCCAATCCTGTTGTGGGGGATGGGGATCTTGCTGGGGGTGCTCTTGATTTGGGCAGCAGCCAATTTTGAGCAGCGCCGAGAACAGGTGGGATCCCGGCTCTCTGCCTGGCTAGAGCAACTGCAGGGCTGGGAATAGAGATAAACTGGTGCCGGCGTCGCTCCATCAGATATGGCCCTCTTCCTGTCCAGCGCTGATCCGAAAGTGCCCCCCCAGTCAAGGTGGAAACAGCTCCTGCAGCAAATCCTGTTGCCTTGGCGGGAGTTCGACGGCATTTTGCTGGCCACGGTGCTGGCCTTGACGGGCATCGGCATCATCGCCATCCGCAGCGCTGTCTGGGAGCGTCCCATCAGCCACTACTGGCTGCAGCAGTTGATCATGGCCGGGATCAGCCTGGTGTTTTTGGCGATGGTGGCGCGGATCCCCTACGAGCGGCTGTTGCGCTGGCATTGGTTCACCTATGGCCTGACTTTGGCGGGCTTGATTGCAGTGCTCTTTTTCGGCACGGCGGGAGGAGGGGCAGAGCGGTGGATCTCCATTGCCGGCGTCCAGGTACAGCCTTCCGAGTTTGCCAAGTTGGGGGTCATCATCACCCTGGCGGCCATTTTGCACCACTGGCCAATCAAATACTTCAGCCAAATCTGGGTGGCCGTTGCCGTCGTCGCTCCTCCTTGGGTTTTGATCTTCCTGCAGCCCAACTTGGGCACCGCCCTGGTGTTTGTGGTGATCTTGCTGGTCATGCTCTACTGGGCCGGGGCCAAGGGCAGTTGGATCCTCCTGCTGCTGTCGCCGGGGGTGGGGGCCATTCTCTACGGCCTGCACACCCGCGCGGAGTTGAGCTGGATGCTCTGGGTCTGGCTGATCTGGTGCCTGGGCATGGCGAGCCTAGCGGCTTGGCGGCTGCCTTGGCGGTGGACAGGAGCGATGACCTTTGGAGTGATCAACCTGCTCTCCGGGCATCTGGGCCAGGTGGCCTGGCACATCCTCAAACCCTACCAGCGGCGGCGGCTGGAGATTTTTATCGATCCCATGCAAGAGCCCTGGGGATCCGGCTACCACCTGATTCAATCCCGCATCGCCATCGGCGCCGGTGGGCTCTGGGGCCGTGGCATCCAGCAGGGCACCCAAACCCAACTGGACTTTATCCCCGAGCAGCACACCGATTTCATTTTCTCGGCCATTGGGGAAGAGATGGGCTTTGTCGGCACCCTGACGGTGCTGATCCTGTTTTGGATTCTGTGTGCGCGGCTGATCTGGATTGCCCAAGGAGCCAAGGACAATTTCGGGTCTCTCATTGCCATCGGGGTGTTGGCGATGATCCTCTTTCAGGCGGTAGTCAATATCGGCATGACGATTGGCTTGGCCCCCATCACCGGCCTGCCCTTGCCTTTTTTGAGCTATGGCCGCTCGGCTCTGTTGACCAACTTTCTGGCCATCGGCCTGGTGGAATCAGTGGTGATGCACCGCCAACGCACCACCTTTTTCAAGTAATTTCAAGAGTTCTCCTCTCCCTCTTTTTCTAGCGGCACTGACCCAGGCCAGTACCCATCTGTTCTTCGCTCGACAGGGATCCCGCTCGTCTGCAGAACTCCCATGAAGTCCGAAAAGGCTGTAATTTGAATGGCTGCAATCGATTCAGTATGAAATTGACCACCCCTGGCAATGGGGATCGCTCCCTTGCTCTACCCCTGCTGGGGTAGGTATCCTATTCCCACCCCCCTCCCGTCGTCCCTTGTAGGGAGCCGCGGCGCGGTTGGGATCCCTTGTCTGTACCGGTCTTGTCGCCATGTCTCAACCGGCCCTGGAGTCGATTCTGCAGGAAAAACGCCTTTTCCCGCCGCCTCCCTCGTTTGTGCAGCGGGCTCGCATCACCCCTGAGCGCTACCAACAGATTTGCCAAGAGGCGGAAGCGGATCCCTTGGGGTTTTGGGAGCGGCTGGCACAGCAGGAATTGCACTGGTTTCAGCCTTGGCAGCAGGTGTTGCACTGGGATCCGCCCCAGGCGCAATGGTTTGTGGGGGGACAGCTCAACCTCAGCTACAACTGCCTGGATCGCCATTTGGACAATGGCCGCCGCCACAAGCCCGCCCTCATCTGGGAGGGGGAGCCGGGGGACACTCGCACCCTGACCTACGAGCAGCTCCACCGCGAGGTCTGCCGCTGGGCCAACGGCCTCAAGTCTCTGGGCATTCAAAAAGGGGATCGGGTGGGGATCTACATGCCGATGATCCCGGAGGCCGTCATGGCCATGCTGGCCTGTGCGCGGATCGGGGCAGCCCATACGGTGGTGTTCGGCGGGTTCAGCGCCGAGGCCCTCAAGGAGCGGCTGCGGGATGCGGAAGCCAAAGTCGTCATTACCGCCGATGGGGGCTGGCGCAAAGATGCCATCGTCCCCCTCAAGCCCCAAGTGGACTTGGCGCTGGCGGAAGGGGTGCCCAGCGTCGAAAAAGTCCTGGTGGTGCAGCGGACAGGACAAGCTGTGTCGATGATCCCGGATCGAGATATCTGGTGGCATGAGCTGGCCCCCAGCCTAGAAGAAGCCTGCCCCGCCGAGCCTATGGACGCGGAGGCGATGCTGTTTATCCTCTACACCTCCGGCACCACCGGCAAGCCCAAAGGCGTTGTCCACACCAGCGGCGGCTACAACCTCTACACTCACGTCACCTGTCAGTGGATCTTCGATTTGCAAGAAGAAGACATCTACTGGTGTACTGCCGATGTTGGCTGGATCACGGGCCACAGCTACATCGTCTATGGCCCCCTCTCCAATGGTGCGACGGTGTTTATGTACGAGGGGGCGCCCCGACCTGCTAAACCCGATTGTTTCTGGGAGCTGATCGCCCGCCACCGCATCTCGATTTTCTACACCGCCCCCACGGCAATCCGGGCTTTTATGAAAAGTGGCGACGCCCTGCCCCGCCGGCATGACCTCTCCTCGCTGCGGCTGTTGGGCACCGTGGGCGAGCCGATCAACCCGGAAGCCTGGATGTGGTACTACACCGTCATCGGCAGTGGGCGCTGCCCGATTGTGGATACCTGGTGGCAGACCGAAACCGGCGGCATTATGATCTCGCCCCTGCCGGGAGTTACACCCACCAAGCCGGGATCCGCCACCCGCCCTTTCCCGGGCATTGCGGCAGATGTGGTCGACATGGAAGGGAACCCGGCCCCAGAAGGGGGTTATCTGGTGATCCGCCGTCCCTGGCCGGGCATGATGCGCACCCTTTACAAAGATCCGCAGCGGTTCCGCTCCAGTTACTGGGAGCGGATCCCGCCCAAGGATGGGCAGTACTTCTACTTTGCCGGGGACGGCGCCCGCCGGGATGAAGATGGCTACTTTTGGGTGATGGGCCGGGTGGACGATGTCATCAATGTTGCCGGCCACCGTCTGGGCACGATGGAATTGGAATCGGCGCTGGTCTCTCACCCAGCTGTGGCGGAGGCAGCGGTGGTGGGGCGACCGGACGAGATCAAGGGAGAGGCGATCGTGGCTTTTGTCATCTTGGCGGAGGGCTACGGGCCGGGCGAAGCGCTGCGCCAAGCGCTGATGCAACATGTGGTCGAGGAGATCGGAGCCATCGCCCGCCCCAGCGAAATTCGCTTCACCGAGGCGCTGCCCAAGACCCGCTCTGGCAAGATCATGCGCCGCCTGCTGCGGCAACTGGCTGCCGGCTCCGGCATCAGCGGCGATACTTCTACTCTGGAAGACCTGGGGGTGCTGGAACGGCTGCGGCAAGGGGTGTGAACTGCCAACGCGCCGGCACTAAGATGGGGACATCGAGTCCTGGGTTGTCAAGCTCGCATGTCGCCTCTGGATCCCGCACTTTACTTTGACCACAGCGCCACCACTCCGCCTCGGCCTGAGGTGATCGAGGCTATGGGGCTGGCGATGCAGGAGAGTTGGGGCAACCCCTCCAGCTTGCATGGGTGGGGAGAACGGGCGGCCATGGCCATGGAACGGGCGCGGCAGCAGGTGGCCGAGCTGCTCAACTGTGAGCCGGAGACGCTGCTGTTTACCTCTGGCGGAACGGAGTCCAACAACCTGGCCCTGTTTGGGGTGGCGCAGCGCTACTCCACTCCCCAGCATCTCATCATCTCCAGCGTCGAGCACGCCTCGGTGGAGAATGCCGCCCGTCGGTTGCAGGCCCAGGGCTGGGAGGTAACCCGTCTGCCGGTGAACTCCGCCGGCCAGGTGGATCCCCAAACCTTGATCCAGGCGTTGCAGCCCAAGACCGTTCTGGTCTCCATCGTCCACGGCCAGAATGAGGTGGGATCCCTGCAGCCCATTGCCGAGCTGGGCCGCCTCTGTCGCCAGGCTGGGGTGCTCTTCCACACCGACGCGGTGCAGACGGCGGGGCGGATCCCCCTGGATCTGGCGCAACTGCCTGTGGATCTGCTCTCCCTGTCTGGGCATAAGCTTTACGGGCCGCAGGGGGTGGGGGCGCTCTATGTGCGCCCAGGGGTGGAGCTGCAACCGTTGCTGCGGGGGGGCGGGCAAGAACGGCGGCTGCGAGCCGGCACCCAAGGGATCCCTGCCATTGTCGGCCTAGGGGTGGCGGCGGCTTTGGCAGCCCAAGAGCTGGAGCGGGAGACGGCCCGCCTGCGGCAGTTGCAACGGCAGCTGGCCCAGTTGCTGGCCTCTGTGCCGGGTTTGCGGCTGATCGGCCCCTCGGATCTGGAGCAACGCCTGCCCCACCACCTCAGCTACTGCACTGCCGCGATCCCGGGGCACGTGCTGGTGAGGGAGATGAGCCGCCAGGGAATCGCCATCAGCGCCGGCTCTGCCTGTAGCAGCGGCCAGCGGATCCCCAGCCGCATCCTTTTGGCCATGGGCTATTCCGAGGTCGAGGCCCTGGGATCTATCCGCCTCAGCCTGGGCAAGGCCACCACCCAAGCCGCGGTTGAGCAGGTGGCCCGCTCCCTGCAGGCTCTCCTCCGCTCTGCTGCTGGATCCCTTGAGGAGAAGGCAACCCAACCCCTGCCGTCGGCTCCTGCCGCTGAATTGGCGGCTGGGTTAAGGTGATAGAGAGTTACAGGGCTGGTCGTCATGGCTGAGATGAGTCCGTATCAGGTCTTAGGGGTCAGCGAAGAAGCCTCCTTTGAGGAGATCCAATCGGCGCGGGCCCGGCTCCTGGCCAGCTTGGGTGCGGATGAACAGCAGCAGGAGCGGGTGGAACAGGCCTACGACGCCATCCTGATGCAGCGCCTGCGCCTGCGCAAGGAGGGCAAGATCGCCGTCCCCGACCGCATTCGCTACGCCGAACAACGGGCTAGCCGTCCAGAGACAGAACCGAGTTTGACCCGTCCTGCTGCCCAAAATCCCCCCTGGATCAGCCGTTGGCTGGATAGCCCTTCTGCCCCGGATGTGCTCTGGCCCGCCGTGTTGCTGGGAGGGCTGGTGGGTTGGGTTGTCTTGGCCCCTGATGAGTATCCCTCCCTGCAACTGGCGCTGGGGCTGATGACCTGCATCTATTTCCTGTACCGCAAGGAGCGCCGCTTCCTGCGCGCTTTTCTCTTGGCGCTGGCAGGACTGAGCCTAGGACTGATGTTGGCCTACGGCATTGCCCTTCCCCTCACCGGCGGCGATGCCCCCGGCGCCCTGTTGGTGGGGATCACGTTTGGGGTGATGTGGCTGATAACCAGCTTTTTGCGCTAGTTGGGGAGCTTCAGGTATACATTTGTGCTGCCTGTTCATTCAAGTCGTCCCAAGCCGGCTTGAGATACAGCCACTTCAAACAGCAACGAAACGGTTCGTTACGTCGTTCCCTAACTCCCCTCTCCCTGAGGGAGAGGGGTTGGGGGTGAGGGCCCTGAGGGAGAGGGGCTGGGGGTGGTCGCGTGAGCGGCGCGGAGCGCTTGGGCTAGCTCCCTGAGGGAGAGGGGTTGGGGGTGAGGGTCTGGTTTGATTGAACCAGGCGGGCATCCTCTCATCTGCCGAAGCGCCGCTGCCGCGACTGATAGCTGAGCAGGGCTTGGTGAAAGGCGGCGCGGTCGAAATCCGGCCAGAGGATGGGGGTGAAGTACTGCTCGGTGTAGGCCATCTGCCAGAGCAGGAAGTTGCTGATGCGCATCTCGCCGCTGGTGCGGATCAACAGGTCGGGATCGGAGAGGCCGGTGGTGTAGAGAAATTGGGAAAAGAGGGCTTCGTCGATCTGATCCGGTTGCAAAAGTCCCTGTTGCACCAGGGTGGCAATCGAGCGGCAAGCCTGCAGGATCTCCTGTCTGCCGCCGTAGTTGAGGGCCACCGTCAGGCAAATGCCCTCGTTGTGCTGGGTGCGTTCCACCGCATGCAGGATCGTGTCCTGCAAAGACTGGGGCAGGGCCGACAACTGGCCGGCAAACTGGATGCGCACCCCCTGCTGCACCATTTCCGCCAGCTCCTGCCACAGCACCTGCTCAAACAAAGTCATGAGAAAATCGACTTCTTCGCGGGCGCGGCCCCAGTTCTCGGTGGAGAAGGCGTAGGCGGTGAGGGCGGGGATCCCCCAATCATCGCAACAGCGCAACAGCTCCTTCAGGGCCGCTACCCCGCGCTGATGCCCGACACTGCGGGGCAAACCCCGTTTTTGCGCCCACCGCCCGTTGCCATCCATGACCACTGCCACATGGCGGGGCAACAACTGCGGATCCAGGTCGGCAGGCAACTGCAGAAGATGGACAGGAGAAAGGGTCATGCGGCTCAGTCTTTGGGAAGGGTTTTCTCGGGTTTGCGAAAGCGTTTGGCCAGATCGAGCAGGGATCCCCACCAGCGCAGCAGTCCATTGCGCAACCACGGGTGGGCCCACAATCCCTGCAGCGGGGCATCTCGTTTTTTAGCATCGCGGGGATTGCGCAACCGCTGCACCAGCAGTTTGTGTAGCTCGGCACTGGTCAGGGGTCGCTCCAGGCGTCCGCCTTCTGCCAGCGAAATGGATCCCGTTTCTTCTGAGACCACAATACACAAGCAGTTGGCTTGTTCGGTGATCCCCATGGCGGCGCGGTGTCGTGTGCCCAGTTGTCGGGAGGCGGCCCGCTCCGAAACCGGCAGGATCACCCCCGCTGCGCGAATGCGATCCCGGTGAATGACAACGGCCCCATCATGGAGCAAAGTTGAAGTCTGGAAAATCGTCTGCAGGATCTCCCGCGACACCCGCGCCTGGAGAGAGACCCCTTTGTCGGTAAACACCCGCGAGTCAATGGGCTGATCTGGCTCGATTACAATCAGCGCCCCTGTCCGGTTTTGGGAAAGCTCTCGCACCGCCTGCACCAATTCTTCCACCAAATCCTCCTCAGGGTCGTCCTCGTCATTGCCTGCGTTGCCCGGCCACTCAACGCGGATGGCCCTCGCCAGTTGCTCCAGCAGCCGCCGAAACTCCGGCTGAAAGAGCACGCCCATGGCTACAGCTGCGGCCAGGAGCAGGCGATCCAAAATCAGGTGCACCAGCGGCAAGGAGGCTGTGGCCAGGTAGAGCACCAGGAGCACCATAAATCCCCGCACCAGCACCCCGGCCCGGCTCTCGCGGGTGTAGTAGAGGGCCAAAGCCAATAGCAAGACAGCCAGAGCCCAGTCCAAGAGGCTGAGAAAGGTAAATTGCTGTAGCCAAGCCCATAAGGCTGCCAGCATGCCAAAAAACCCCGTTCACGCTCCCCTCATTGCAGACCTTCTGCCTGTGCCGCTCTCAGAACCCTTGTTGACTGCGGCCCCCAGACCAGCCTACCACCCACCTCCTATCTGTTTTCCAGTCTCGCCCGCCCAAGACCGATGTGAGTTGCCCTTGCGGGACAAGCGGTACCCCCTTCCTCAACTGAGACGGCTGTGGTCAACCAACCTCCGCCTCACCGCCGCAGCCGCTCCGGTAAAACATCTTGACGAATTAGGTCGGCATAAGTTTCTCGCCGCAGGATCAGCTGGGCCTCTCCCTCATTGACCAGCACCGCGGCTGGTCGAGGAAAGCGATTGTAATTGGAAGCCATGCTGTAGTTATAGGCCCCCGTTGCCAAAACCACCAGCACTTCCCCTGCCATTGGGGCCGGCAGAAGCACATCCTTCAACAGCACATCTCCCGACTCGCAGTGTTTGCCGGCAATTGTGACCCGCTGCGTGGCCTCGGCCTCAGGGCGGTTGGCCAGAAGGGCGGTGTAGCGGGCTCCGTAGGTGATAGGGCGGGGGTTGTCGGACATGCCGCCGTCGATGGTGATGTAGAGACGTCCTTCGGGCAGGCCATCGCCCGGCGGGATCCGCTTTTGCCCCCCCAGGGTATAGGCGGTAACAGCAGCCGGCCCAATCACGGATCGTCCAGGCTCGCAGAGCACCTTGGGCAGCGAGATCCCGGCTTCTGCAAAAGCCTGTTGCACCGCTGTCGCCACTGTTTCCACCCACTCCGGAATGGAGGGGGGATCGTCGGATTCGACATAGCGGATCCCCAGGCCCCCACCCACATTCAGCTCTTGCAGAGGCAGCCCTCGCTCCAGCCCTTGCCGCCAGATCTGAGCCAGCACCCCTGCCAGATCCCGGTGTCCTTGCAGATCAAAAATCTGGGATCCGATGTGGGCGTGCAGCCCGACGCACTCCAACTGGGGATGGGCAGCTATCCGATCCATCGCTTCCGGCAGTTGCCATCGCCCGATGCCGAATTTGCTATCGGTTTGGCCGGTGCGGATGTACTCGTGGGTGTGGACATCGATACCGGGGTTAACCCGCAGCAACAGGCGGGCTGGTCGTTCAGAGGTGGCCAGGGCAGCCACCTGCTGCAGCTCGTAGAGGCTATCCACCACCAAAGTACAGCCCGTTTCCAGAGCCAGGTTCAGCTCCTCAACAGACTTGGCGTTGCCGTGCAGGTAGAGATCTTCGCCTTTGGCTCCTGCCTGCACAGCCGTGTACAGCTCCCCGCCGGAAGCCACATCTAGTCCCAGCCCCTCCTGCAGGGCCAAAGCACAAATGGCCAAGCAATTCCAGGCTTTCGTGGCGTACAAAACCCGGAATTCCCCCGCGTAGCAGCGGGCCCAGGTGTGGCGGTAGAGCCGGCACGCCTGCCGCAGAGTCCACTCGTCCAGGATGTAGAGAGGGGATCCAAACTGGCGCACCAGCTCCACCACGTCGCAGCCGCCAATTTCTAGGTGCCCCCGGCTGTTGATGCGGCTGGTCAGGGGGCGCAAAGACTGGTTGGGAGAAACTTGTTCGACGGGGGTGGGGGTGCCAAGGGTTGAAACCATAGTGACGAGCAAAAAGACTGTCCTACACCCTATCAAGTTTTCTCTCCAGTTTGGCCGAGGAAAGGCCCTCAAGCCCGCGCTTGCCAGGGGGATGGCTGCCTGCCCGGCCCCGCTAGGGCACGTTCCTCACAAGTGGATTCGATCTTGGCTGGCACTTTCTGCTACTATAGAAGGCCAGTGTCTGGGGGTCGATGCCCGAGGGGTTAAAGGGGGCGGACTGTAAATCCGCTGGCTTACGCCTACGTTGGTTCGAATCCAACTCGGCCCACCATCGGGTTTGCCCACGTGGCTCAGTGGTAGAGCACCCCCTTGGTAAGGGGGAGGTCACGAGTTCAATCCTCGTCGTGGGCTTACAGGATGTGGGTGGCCCCTGTTGGCTGGGGCAGAGTCTCGCCTGGCTTGCAGACCTCGCCGCTGAGAGAGAAGGCCCGTGTAGCCGTGATGCGCACCGGCACCAGGGATCCCTTCAGTTGTTCCGGATCCCCTGCGAAGAACACCAAGCGATTGCCGCGGGTGCGCCCCATGGCCTGGCGGGGGTTTTTCGGGTTGGGGCCTTCCACCAGCACCTCCTGCACTTGGCCCAGGAGTCGAGCGCTGCGGGCGGCAGCCACCTCGGCCACCAGTCGGTTCAGCCGTTGCAGGCGATCGCTTTTTTCCTCTTCCGGCACTTGGTCAGGCCACTCCGCCGCAGGGGTGCCGGGACGGGGGGAGTAGGCGGCGGTATTTAACAAGTCAAAGCCGATATCCCGCACCAGTTGCAGGGTTTCTTGGAACTGGGCTTCTGTTTCGCCCGGAAAGCCGACGATGGCATCGGCGCTGATGGCCGCTTCCGGCATGTATTGGCGGATGAGCTGGATGAGTTGGCGATAGCGCTCCTGGGTGTAGCCGCGCCGCATCCGCTTGAGCACGGCGTTGCTGCCTGCCTGGAAGGGGATGTGGAAGTGCTCGCAGACTTTGGGCAGCTCGGCGCAGGTGGCGATCAGCTCCTCGGTGAAGTAGCGCGGGTGGCTGGTGGCAAAGCGGATCCGCTCGATCCCTTCCACCGAATGGACGAAGCGCAACAGGCTGGCCAGGTTGGTCTTGGGATCCAGATCCCGCCCGTAGGCGTCGATGTTCTGGCCCAGCAAGGTCACCTCGCGGTAGCCCGCCCGGGCCACGTCTTCGATCTCGGCGCGAATGGCCTGAGGTTGGCGCGACTGCTCTTGTCCCCGCACCAGCGGCACGATGCAATAGGTGCAGCGTTCGTTGCAGCCGTAGATGACGTTGATCCAAGCGGTTACCTGGCTGTCGCGGCGGGGCTTGGTGATGTCTTCTGGGATCTCGATGGGATCGGTGGCCACCACCTGGTTGCCGGCCTCCACCTGCGCCAGCAGATCCCCAAGGCGGTTCACGTACTGGGGGCCCATGACCAGATCCAACTCGGGGACGCGGCGCAACAACTTTTCTCCCTCTTGCTGGGCCACACAGCCGGCCACGATGAGCTTGATGGCCGGGTTTTTCCGTTTGCGCTGCGCCTGGATGCCCAGGTAGGAATACACCTTCTGCTCAGCATTGTCGCGGATGGTGCAGGTGTTGTAGAGAACCAAATCCGCCTGCGACTCATCTTCGGTGGCCACATACCCCAGCGACTCCAGGATCCCGGCCATGCGCTCGGTGTCGGCGCGGTTCATTTGGCAGCCGAAGGTGATGGTGTGGTAAGTGGGAGCAGCCATGGGAAGAACAGCACCAAAAGCCATCATTTTGAGCTTAGCGGATCCCTGACGGTTACGGAGTTTGCGACTGCATCGGCTAATCTGGAAAGGATCCTTACCCTGGCAAAGGTGCATGTTGCCAAAGCATCGTCCCAAGCAACTGTCGCTGGGCCCTCTGGAATCGGAAATCCTGGATATCCTTTGGGATTTGGGCAGTGCCAGCACCCGGCAAATCCACGAGCGCATCTTGGCCGATCCGGATCGAGAGCTGGCCTATGCGTCGGTAACCACCGTCTTGCAGCGCCTGAGCCAGAAGGGCTGGGTGAGCTGTGAGCGCCGCACCGATGCGCAGGGGCGAAACCTACCGATGCTGTGGCGGCCCCGTCTTTCTCGTCAGGAAGCGGCCAGCCTCAGGGCCTTCACCCACCTGCAACAATTTTTGGCCGTGGGGGATCCGGATACGGTGGCAGCCTTTGCCGACAGCCTGGATCAGGCCAGTGTGTCCCAGTTGCAGGCGATTGCCGAACGGCTGCGGGCAGCTCGTCAAGCTAGGAGGGAGACGCGATGAGCCACTTGGGCATGTTGGCACTGGGCTTAGGCCTCAGTTGGCTGTGGCGGGCGCAAGTGCGTCTGGATAAAGGTGGCGGGTGGGGCCGACGTTGGCAGCGAGCTTGGCTCCATTTCTTGCTGCCGCCGCTGCTTTTGCTGACAACTGCTTTGGCCTTGGCCTGGATGGGGCCATGGGGACAAATGGCCGGGGCGGGGGGCTGGTTCTGCTACGGCTGTGCCCTGCTGCTGCTGGCTGTGGCCGGCGGCGTGGCCTTGCGCTGGATGTGGGAATACTGGTGCTCCTATCGACGCGCCCACCTACAGGCTCTGGCCCAAGTGGATTTGCATGGCTCTCCAGCCTATGTGCTGGACTTGGAGATCCCTTTTGCCGCCCAAGTGGGGGTGTGGAATTCGCGGCTGGTGGTCAGCCGCGGCCTGCTGGAGCAATTGGATGAGGAGCACTTGCGGGCTGTGATCGCCCACGAAGAGGCCCACCGCCACTACCGCGACACCCTCTGGATGTTTGGGGTGGGCTGGCTGCGACGCCTCACCGGCTGGCTGCCCAACACCGAGATCCTCTGGCAGGAATTGCTCACCCTGCGGGAGCTGCGGGCGGATCGCTGGGCGGCCCAACGGGTGGATCCCTTGCTGTTGGGAGAAGCCTTGCTGCAGGTGGTGGGCTATGGGGTGGGGGATCAACTGGCATCAGCTTGGGTTGGCTTTGCAATGGCCGTGAGTTCAGACCCAGGACAACGGCTGCAAGAGCGCATCGATGCCCTGCTGCAGCAGGCAGAGTTAGAGCCTGTCGATCCCTTACCCAGTGCTCCAGTTCAGGGTTGGGCTTGGTTAGGGTTGGCCCTGTTGCCTTTGCTGGCGATTCCGTTCCATAGCTGATTGCGGTAGCGGGACGGAGTCCCAGAATCTGGCAGAATGCGCTACTCTAGGTCAGGCTTTCTGACTTCTACCGACTTACGGCAGTGCAGACCAACTTTTCCCTTTCTGAGGCGACTGGGTCGGCCTGTGATCCCCTGACGCGGGCGCAGATCCTCATTGAGGCTTTGCCCTACATCCAGCAGTACCAGGGTCGCGTCATTGTCATCAAATATGGCGGCGCCGCCATGGTGCATCAGGAACGGCGGGCCGAGGTGTTACGGGACATCGTCTTTCTGGCCTGCGTTGGCATCCGTCCGGTGCTGGTGCATGGAGGAGGCCCGGAGATTAACAGTTGGCTGCAAAAGCTGGACATTCCCTTCAAGTTTGTGGACGGCCTGCGGGTGACCGATGCCGCCACCATGGAGGTGGTGGAGATGGTGCTGGTGGGCAAGGTCAACAAGCAGATTGTACAGCTCATCAGCTTAGCGGGCGGCTCGGCGGTGGGGCTGTGCGGTCGGGATGGCAATTTGATCAAGGCGCGCTCCCAGGGCCGGGCGGAAATCGGCTTTGTGGGAGAAGTCAGCACCATCAACCCCCAGTTGGTGCAAACTCTGTTGGAGGGCGGCCAGATCCCGGTGATCTCCAGCGTGGCCGCCGACGAGACGGGCCAAGCCTACAACATCAATGCCGATACGGTAGCCGGGGAGCTGGCGGCCTCTCTAGGGGCAGAAAAGCTGATCCTTCTCACCGACACCCCCGGCATTCTCAGGGATCCCCAAGATTCTGGATCCCTGATTACGCTTCTGGATATCGAGATGGCCCGCCAGTTAATCCAGAGCGGCGTGGTCAGAGGCGGCATGATCCCCAAGGTGCAGTGCTGCATTCGCGCCTTGGCTCAAGGGGTGCGGGCCGCCCACATCCTAGACGGGGGATCCCCGCATTCCCTGCTCTTGGAACTGCTAACCGATGCCGGCGTGGGCACTAAGCTTGTCCCTTCCCAATTTTCCGCCCAGTTGGAGGGACTGAACAGCGGGCCTGCTAGGCTTCCTTAACGTTTTTGGGTGTCAGTCAGTGAGCCTTGCCACCTCTCCCCCCGCTGCCGATTTAAGTAGGGATCCCCAACCCCGGCGAGAAAGTGACTGGCGACTGCTGCGGCTGCTCTGGCCCTATGCCCGGCGGCACCTGAAGCTGTTGTTGGCCGCCTTGGCCTTTTTGCCGCCCCTGGCCCTAGCCGATGCGGTGCAGCCCTTGATCCTGCAGCGAGCCCTGGACGGCCCCATCGCCCAAGCGCTCGCCCAAGGGAACAGTGGGATCCTCGCCGGCCTCTGGCCCTACGCGGGCCTGTTGATCCTCACCCTGCTGGCCCGCTGGCTTTTTCAAGCCTTGGAAGGGTATACCAGCCAGAAGCTGGGGCAGTTGATGACCCGCGACATCCGCAACGATCTCTTTGCCCACGTGCTGGCCCTGCCGGCTCAATTTTTCGATCGCACCCCGGTGGGCAAGTTGATCACCCGCATCACCAGCGATGTAGAAGCTCTGGGGGATGTGTTTTCCACCGGCGCGGTCGGCATCGTCAGCGACCTCTTTACCCTGGCGGTGATCGCAGTGGTGATGCTCAGCCAGCGCTGGGATCTGGGCCTGCTGCTGATCCTCATTGTCCTGCCGGTTAGCGCTGTGGTCATCGAGCTGCAGCGCCGCTTTCGCGATGCCAACTTCCGCGTGCGGGAAGAGCTCTCCAAGCTCAACGCCTGGATCCAGGAAAACGTCTTGGGCATTGCTGTGGTGCAACTGTTTCGGCGGGAGCGGCTCAACAGCGAGATTTTTCAAACCATCAACCGGCGCTACATCCAAGAGGTGGATCAGACCATCCTCTACGACTCTGCCCTTTCCGCCGTTTTGGAGTGGGTTGCCTGGCTGGCGGTGGCCGCTCTCCTGTGGGTGGGGGGGCAGCAGGTGCTGGCAGCCGGAGGGGGATCCCTGCCTTTGCCCCGAGAACCCCTCACCTTCGGCAGCCTCTACGCCTTCATTCTCTTTTCCCAGCGCTTTTTCAACCCCCTGCGCCAGTTGGCGGAAAAGTTCACCGCCCTGCAGGCGGGGTTCACCGCCGTGGAACGCATCGACCACATCCTCAGCCTGCCCGTCGCCATCCAGGATCCCGTCCAGCCGCGCCACCTGCCCCCAACGGCCAAAGGGGAGGTGCAGTTCGAGCAGGTCTGGTTTGCCTACAACCCCGGCGAGTGGGTGCTCAAAGACCTCAGCTTCACCATCCGCCCCGGCGAAAAGGTCGCCCTGGTGGGGCCCACCGGCGCCGGCAAAAGCTCCATCATCCGCCTACTTTGCCGCCTTTACGAGGTAACTCGCGGCTGCATCCGCATCGACGGCGTGGACATTCGCGATCTGCCCCAGGCCGAGCTGCACCGTCACCTGGGCGTGATCCTGCAGGACGGATTCTTGTTCTCTGGAGATATCCAGCAAAACATCACCCTGGGAGAGAAGGGCGAGCTGGCAGAAGTAGAGCGGGTGGCCCGCCAACTCCACCTGCACGAGTTCATCCGCGAGCTGCCCCAGGGCTACGCCACCCCCGTGCGGGAGCGGGGCAGCAACCTCTCCAGCGGCCAAAAACAGCTCATTAGCTTTGTGCGGGCCCTGTGGCGGGATCCGAAAATCTTGGTCTTGGATGAGGCCACCGCCAGCCTGGATGTGGGCACGGAGGCCCTGATCCAATCCGCCCTGGAAACCCTGCTACGGGATCGCACCGCCCTCATCATCGCCCATCGCCTCTCCACCATCCGCAATGTGGATCGCATCTTGGTTCTGCAGCGGGGGGAACTGAAAGAACAGGGATCCCACGCCGAGCTCATGGCCCGCAACGGCCTCTACGCCAAGCTCTACCGGCTGCAAGGTCTGGGCGGCTAGCGACCGGCACCAAAGCGAGACCCAAGCGCCCGCAGGGTGGTGAAGCTGGCGTCCGCAAGGGCAACTCGAGCTTTGCAGAGCAACAGATTGCCACTGTCCAGGGCAATGTCCTTTAAGCTGGCCAAACCATCGCCGGTTTGCACCAGGGCACGGCGGCCCCAACTGGAGAAATTTTTGCTGAGGGTGTTGATTAAGCGTTCCATAGGGATTGCCCACTCCGCTCCTGAGTCTCCTACTTAGCCTACTCCCCCACCCGCAGATGTCCACAAGCCCAAAAGATATCGAGAAAATTATTACAGATTGTTAAAAGCTTGCCGTCAAAGCGGCAGGCTGGCTATGATGGCCTTCAAGTTTGGCAAGCAACTCAGAAAAGCGGTTAGCCATGAATCATCGGCCAGAAGTAGTGGAAGGCACAGAGGTCAAGCAGAAGGTAACTCTGTATCTCTCACCTGACCTGTACCGGAATCTGAAGATTCGGGCTGCCGTGGAGCAAGAGCCAATGTCAGCGGTGGCAGAGAAGGCCCTCACCTTTTATCTGCTGCACCCAGAAGTTATCGAAGGCGTACAAGGCAGCGCCTACCGCGTCCATCGGTGCCCTGAGTGCGGCCATCGGTTTGTCATCCGCAACGGAGAGGTGGTTTCGCTGCACCAGCCATCGGCTGAGGAAGCCATTCTCGAAGAGGTGGAGCCAGAATACTGGGGATCGGCTGCCGGCTCGGAAGAGCAACGGCAAGATGCGTTGGTGCCCTGCTAAAACGCTTCTAGGTGGGCTCCTTTGGCAACTGAAGCTAGACAGGAGCAAACACCAGCACAAAAGGTTTCTAAGATTCACTCAACAAGGACATCTTCCCAAGCGCGATCCAAGCCCAAGCAACCCAAACTCCGTTTTTCTCCCTTTCTGTCGCTTTCCTTAGATTTCCCCTCTGCAGTTGGTGTTTCCCATGCAAGAGCTCAGCATCCTCATTCAAGCTCAATACCCACTGCTGTACCTGCTTACCCCAGAGGAGGAACGGGCGGAAGCGGCTCTGGCAGCGATTGCCCGCACCCTGAGGCCCCAGCGACGCCTATTCATCTGGACAGTTACCCACGGCATCATCGAATACGGCAACCACCGCAGCCTCACCCAGCACAACACCCAATCTCCCCAGCCGGCCATCCAGTGGGTGATGGAGCAAAAGGATCCCGCCATCTGCGTCTTCAAGGATCTGCACGACTTTTTGGACAACACCGAGGTCAAGCGTTGGCTGCGCGATGCCATCGCCAGCTTGAAGGGATCCCACAAAACCATCTTGCTCATGTCGCCGGTGCAGGTGATCCCCGTCGAGCTGGAGAAAGACATTTGCGTAGTAGACTTTCCCCTGCCGGACATGGCTGCCCTGGAGCGCACCCTCAACCGGCAGTTGGAGCAGCTTCCCCGCGGCGGATCCGTAAGCCCTGAGACGCGAGAAAAGCTGGTCAAAGCGGCCCTGGGCCTGACGCAGGACGAGGCGGAAAAAGTTTACCGCAAGGCGGTGGTGACGCACGGTCGCCTCAGCGAGGCGGAGGTCGATATCGTTCTCTCTGAGAAAAAGCAACTGATCCGCCGCAACGGCATCCTTGAGTTCATCGAAGAAGATGAGACGATCGACGCGGTCGGCGGTCTGGAGGAATTGAAGCGTTGGCTGCTACAGCGCTCTGAGGCCTTTACCGAGCGGGCCCGTGCCTACGGCCTGCCTCAGCCCAAGGGGCTTTTGATTCTGGGGGTGCCCGGCTGCGGCAAGTCCCTGATCGCCAAGACCACCGCCCGTCTCTGGGGTTTGCCGCTGCTGCGCCTAGATATGGGCCGCGTCTATGATGGCTCTATGGTCGGCAAGTCAGAGGCCAACCTGCGCAGCGCCCTGCGCACCGCCGAATCGCTGGCACCGGCCATCCTCTTTATCGACGAGCTGGACAAAGCCTTCGCCGGCTCGGCAGGCTCTAGCGACTCCGATGGCGGCACCTCCAGCCGCATCTTTGGCTCCTTCCTCACCTGGATGCAGGAGAAGCGTTCGCCGGTGTTTGTCATGGCCACGGCCAACCGCGTAGAGCGCCTGCCGGGCGAGTTCCTGCGCAAGGGCCGTTTTGACGAGATTTTCTTCGTGGATCTGCCCAACATCAACGAGCGCATGGAGATCTTCCGGATCCACCTGAAGAAGCGGCGGCGTGACATCAGCCGCTTTGATCTGCGTCAGCTAGCAGCGGCCTGCGAGGGCTTCTCCGGCGCGGAGATCGAACAAGTTTTGATTGCTGCCATGTACGAAGCGTTTGCCCAGAACCGCGAATTTACGCAACTGGACATTTTGGCAGCAACGAAAGCAACTCAACCGCTATCTCGCACCATGACGGAGCAAGTGGTAGCGTTGAGGGAATGGGCCCAGCAGCGGGCTCGGCCTGCAGCAGCCTCTGTAGCCGAGTACCAGCGGCTGGAGTTCTAGGAGGAGTGAGAAGCCAGAGTTGCCTTGGCAGAGGCAAAAATGGCAAAACCTCCAATTTGAACGTTGCCCATTGTTTGTGTTGATGTTCCAAACCCTAAACACAGGAGAGAAACACCATGTCTCATTTTAGCACCTTGCGCACCAAGATCACCGATGGCCAGATTCTGGTTAACTCCCTGCGCGATCTCGGCTACACCGTCAAGATGAACGCCGATGTGCGTGGCTACAACGGCCAGCGTGTTCGTGCCGACATCGTGGCCCAATTGGAAGGCGACTACGATCTGGGCTGGTCCAAGAACCCCGACGGTTCCTACGACCTGATCGCCGATCTGTGGGGCGTGGCCAAGAAGCACAACCAAACCGAGTTGATCAACTCCATCAACCAGAAGTACGCCGTCAACAAGACCTTGGCCGAGGTGAAGCGTCCTGGCTTGAACAACGCCAACGTTAAAGTGGTGATGCACTAAGCCGGATCCAGTCTCGCCATTGCTGCGGCCATCTGCGCCGAGTAGATCACAAAGAGGGGCTGAACTCAGCCCCTACTTTTTTGCTGCTTTTGGGTTGGATGAGCCGAGCAGGAACTTACACTACGCTTCGCTGAGGACGGCAATGCCGGGCAGCTCTTTGCCCTCCAGCAGCTCCAGGCTGGCGCCGCCGCCGGTGGAAATGTGGGTCATTTTGTCGGCCAGGCCGACTTTTTCCACAGCCGCCACCGAGTCGCCGCCGCCAATGATGGTGATGGCCCCGGCCTGGGTGAGGTCGGCCAGGGTGCGGGCAATGGCTTCTGTGCCCGCGGCAAAGCGGTCGAATTCAAATACGCCCATCGGCCCGTTCCAGACTACGGTTTGGCACCCCTGCAGGGCAGCCTGGAAGGCTTTGACCGATTCGGGGCCGATGTCCAAGCCCATCCAGTCGTCGGGAATGGCGTGGATGGAAACCGTCTGGGCGTTGGCGTCTTTGTCAAACTTATCGGCCACCACCACATCCACGGGTAGCAGTAGCTCCACGCCCCGCGCTTTGGCCTTCTCCATCAGAGAGCGGGCCAGCTCCAGCTTGTCAGTTTCCACCAAAGACTTGCCGGTTGGGATCCCTTGGGCTTGGTAGAAGGTGAAGATCATGCCGCCGCCCAGCAGGAGCTTGTCCACTTTTTCCAGCAGCCGCTCAATGACGCCAATCTTAGTAGAGACTTTGGAGCCGCCGATGATGGCCGCCAGAGGTCGCTGGGGGTTCTCGATGGCGCCGGAGAGAAACTGCAGCTCCTTTTCCACCAGGTAGCCGGCCACGGCAGGCTGGAGGTAGGCGGTGACGCCGGCGGTGGAGGCGTGGGCGCGGTGGGCGCTGCCAAAGGCATCGTTGACGAATAGATCAGCCAGGGAGGCCAGCTTGCGAGCAAACTCCGGGTCGTTGGCTTCCTCTTCCGGGTAAAAGCGAACGTTTTCCAAGAGGGCCACCTGTCCGTTTTCCAGGCGGCTGACCACGGCTTCCGCCTCAGGGCCAATGCAGTCGGGGGCAAAGGCCACCGGCTGGCCCAAGAGCTGGGAAAGACGGGTGGCCACAGGGGCGAGGCTATTGCCCTCGCGGGTGATCTGGAGGGCGCCGGTCTCTTTGTCTTTTTTGATGGGGCGGCCCAGGTGGCTGGTGAGGATGACCTTGGCCCCCGCCTGGGCCAGAGCTTGGATGGTGGGCAGCGAGGCGCGGATGCGGGTGTCGTCGGTAATGTTGCCCTGGGGATCCAGAGGGACGTTGAAATCGGCGCGCACCAGCACACGCTTGCCGGTCAGATCAAAGCCGGATGACAGCAGGGATCCCAGTGTTTGTTTGGCCATCGTCGTCCCTCCCCCTGGAACCAAGAGAATCGCTTTTTTACTTTTTCTTCCGTATCCTACCAGGGATCGGATCCCGGCGGGAAACAAGTGCTCTCCGGGTTCTCTCCCCACCGCCGGTGGCTGGAGCGATTGTAACGGTTTGCAAATAGAATAAATAATGTTGCTCATTGTCATCATCATGCGTGTTGCCATTGCTGGAGGGGGGCTGGCGGGGCTGGCCTGTGCCAAGTATCTATGTGATGCCGGGCATCAGCCGCTGCTGTTTGAGCGGCGGGATGTGCTGGGGGGGCTGGTGGCCGCCTGGAAGGATGCCGACGGGGACTGGATTGAGACGGGTTTGCACAACTTTTTCGGCGCCTACCCCAACACCTTGCAACTGTTCCGGGAGCTGGGTATCTCCGATCGCCTGCAGTGGAAGGAACACAGTTTGATCTTCAACCAGCCGGACAAGCCGGGCACCTACTCCCGCTTTGACCTGCCGGACATTCCCGCTCCCTTCAACGCCATTGTCGGCATCCTGCGCAACAACGACATGCTCACCTGGAGCGAAAAGGTGAAATTTGCCCTGGGCCTAGTGCCGGCCATGGTGCGGGGCCAGCGCTACGTGGAGCAGATGGATCGCTACAGCCTCTTAGAATGGCTGCGCCGGCAGGGCATCGATGAGCGGGTCAACACGGATATTTTTATCGCCGTCTCCAAGGCGTTGGCGTTCATCAACCCGGACGAGATCTCGGCCATGGTGCCCCTGACGGCCCTGAACCGCTTTTTGCGCCAAAAGGACGGCTCGAAGATCGCCTACCTGGATGGCGCCCCGCCGGAGCGGCTTTGCCAGCCGATGGTGGACTCCATCGTAGCCCGCGGCGGCCAGGTGCATTTGAATGCGGCGCTGCAGGCCATCGACCTCAACCCCGACGGCAGTGTAGCGGGCTTTCGCTTTCTCACCCCTGCCGGGCCGCTTCAGGTCACCGCCGACGCCTACGTCTCAGCCCTTTCGGTGGATGCACTCAAAGAGCTGCTGCCGGCCCGGTGGTGGGAACTGCCCTATTTTCAGCAACTGCGCGAGCTGGAAGGGGTGCCGGTGATCAGCCTGCAGATTTGGTTTGACCGCAAGCTCACCCACATCGACCACTCGCTGTTTTCCCGCTCGCCGCTCTTGAGCGTGTATGCCGACATGAGCAACACCTGCCGCGGCTATGCGGATCCACAGCGCTCGATGCTGGAGCTGGTGCTGGCCCCGGCTGCCGAGTGGATCGACCGCAGCGACGAGGAGATCTTCGCCGCCACGCTGGAGGAGCTCCAAAAACTCTTTCCCCAGCACCTCACCGGCCCCAACCCGGCGCGGGTGCGCAAATGGGTGGTGGTGAAAACGCCGCGCTCGGTCTATAAGGCCACACCGGGCCGGCAGCAATACCGTCCCACTCAGGTCACCCCCATCCCCAACTTTTTCTTGGCGGGCAGCTACACCCTGCAACCCTTCCTGGGCAGCATGGAGGGGGCCATCCTCTCCGGCAAGTGGGCAGCCGAGGCCATCAGCAAGGGGAGCCCATCCCCGGCGGCTGCGCTCTCAAGGTTGGCAACCGCAGGGGTTTGATTGCCTCATTTGGAGCAACCTGACTGTCGGGGCTATCCAGCCTGTCCGCTTTCCCGTAGTGTTGAGATGTGCCCTCGCTGTCCCCATCTGGCCCCGCGCCCCTGGAGATGAGCCCGATGAGTCCGCTGGAGCAATCTTTTGCCCTCTGCCGCCAGATCACGGCCAAGCACGCCAAGACGTTTTATTTGGGATCCCTGCTCTTGCCTCGACCCAAGCGGCGGGCCATCTGGGCCATCTATGCTTGGCTGCGGCAGACCGATGAGTTGCTGGATGGGCTGGAGGCCAGCCAGACGGCGGTGGAAGTCACCCGCAGCAAGCTGGAGCAGTGGGGATCCCATCTGGAGTCCTTGTTCCAGGGGGGGGAGCCGCAAGCCCCCACCGACCTGGCCTTGATCCACACCATCCACACCTACCGCCTCTCGATTGAGCCCTTCCGCGAGATGCTGCGGGGGCAAAGCATGGATCTGGACACCCGGCGCTACGCCACCTGGGAAGACCTGCGGGTTTACTGCTACCGGGTGGCCGGGGTGGTGGGGCTGATGTGCTCGGAGATCATGGGGTTTGTGCCGGGTCGGGATGGCCGCGAGGAGGCGGTGGCCCTGGGGATCGCCATGCAACTGACCAACATCTTGCGCGATGTGGGGGAAGATGCCCGCCGCGGGCGGATCTATTTGCCTCTGGAGGACTTGCGCCGCTTCAACTACTCAGAGCGGGATTTGTTTAACTATGTCATCGACGAGCGCTGGATGGCCCTGATGGACTACGAGATCCGGCGAGCTCGAGAGCTCTATGCCCAAGCGGAACGAGGGATCCCTACCCTGCAGCCGGACTCCCGCTGGCCGGTGGCCGCTTCTTTGATGCTCTACCGGCAGATCCTCAACGCCATCGAGCGCAACCACTACCAGGTGTTTCGCACTCGGGCCTATGTGTCCACCCTGAGCAAGGCGCTGGCGCTGCCGGTGGCCTGGTGGCGCTCCAACTACTACGGCTATTAGTAGTGACAGCAAGCCGTTTCCCACTGCGGATCCCAGTGGGCAAGCCCCAAACCCGTAAAGAGCGAGGAAAACCTATGGTGATGCCCTATCGGCAAATCTGGGAAGACAGTTTAACCATCTTCTGGCGCGACTGGCTGGATCTGCGCGGGCGGGTCTGGCAGGTGGTGGCTTCGGGGCTGGTGGCCCCCCTCATCTACATCGTTGCTTTTGGGGTGGGGCTGGGCGGATCCCTGCGGGCCGAGGCCCTGGCTGACGTAGGCGGATCGACGGCGGCAGGTTCCTATTTACGTTTTATTTTGCCGGGGATGGTGGCTCTTTCGGCCATGACGATTAGCTTTGCCGGCACTACTTTCTCCATTTGTGGATCGCGGCTGTTTACCAAGAGCTTTGAAGAGCTGCTGCTCTTGCCGGTGCATCCGCTGGCGCTGCATTTGGGTAAGGTGTTGGCGGGCATTGCCCGCGGCCTGCTCACGGCCTTGGGAGTGTTGGCGGTGGGGGTGCTGGGGACAGGGGCCTGGGGCCTTCTTCATCCCCTGGCGCTGTTGGTGCTGCTTTTGGATTGCGCTGTCTTTGCCGGCATCGGGGTAATCGCCGGCTTAAAGGTGCCCAGCTTGGAGAGTGTGGGCGTGCTCACCAACTTTTTGATTACGCCCATGTCCTTTCTGGGGGCCACTTTTTTTGATCCCAGCCAGTTGCCAGGCTACCTACAGGTGCTGGTCTATTGCCTGCCCCTTTCCTACGCCAGCATCGGCATGCGGGCAGCCGCCTACCAGCCCCCTGCCCAGTTCCCCTGGTACACAGTGGCGGTGCTGGCGGGGTTGGCAACCCTTCTGGCCCTGGTGGGTGCCTACCTGTTTTCCCACCAGCAGGATTAGTTGCTCTTGCCAAACACCTCTGGGTAGCGGGCCAGTTGCTCCTGCAGGTCTTGGTCGTAGCGCAGGGCAATTACCCGGTAGCCTTGTCCCAAAAGCTGGGAGCGCACTTGGCGATCCTGGGCAGCCTGGTCGGGCTCGTCATGCACTGCGCCATCGCAGAAAACACAGACGTTGGGCTCGTAGAAGAAGTCGACCACGCAGCGGGGATCAGGGATGGCCTTCTGGGCGTCGTCGGGAAGGCGGTAGCCTTCTTCGGCCAGCAACTCCAGAAAGCGGCGCTCCAGGTGCGAGCGAGGGTCGATGAGCTGGCGCAGCCACTCCAGCTGCTCTTGGCGGGAGCGGCCCAGGGGACGCAGCTCGGTGCGGCTGTGGGCCAGCTTGCCCAGGAGATCCCGAATCTTGTATCGGTCGAGCTCCAGCGCCTCCCGTTGGTTGGCGTAGCTGAGCAGGCACTCGTAGCAGGCGGCGCGGCACTCAGGCCGCAGGTCTTGGATCCCGGCTTCTGAGAGCTGGAAGTGGCAGATCTCCAGGGCTGCTCGCGCCACCTCCGCCATGGCCTCTGGCTCCTCCACCAACCGCTGCAGGACGCCGGCTCCCCCTTCTGCCGTCTCGTAAAACAGCAGGGCCCGATGGGATCCCTGGCCAATGGACTCGGCGGCCAGCTCCGTCTCTTCTAGCTCAAAGGCCTCTTCGATCCCCCGCTTGAGGGCGTAGCGCAGGCTGGTTTCTAAAGGTTGGGGATCCCCTAAGCCGGGCTGCGCCAGGCGCACCAGCAGCAGGTTTTGGGTACTGCGCACCGCCAGGCGGATGGACTGCAAGAAGGCTGGGTTGGACAAGCCCGCCCTGCTCCGCTCAAGCTGAGCTCGCGAGGGGACTTCCCCATTTTCAAAGTTGACCGAGAACCCCCGCCCTCCACTTCCCCGCCAGCCGTGGTTGATGCGCAGCAGGGTAGCTGCCGGGGCATAGCGCAACTGCAGCAGGGGGGTTTGTCCGCTCAGCACATCAGCTTCTTGGACGCGGTAGCCAGAGCTTTCGGGAGCAAACTGGAAGAAGGTCTGCAGCTCGTAGCCCTGTCGCCGCCGCTCCTCTTCGTCAGCCGTGATGCGATCCCGCCGCCGCATGCGCACATTGGGCATTTCCAGAAGCTGGGTCAAGAGGCTATTTTGCCCATCGAACGGGGTGCCGCAGACTGGACAGCGATCTAGGTAGGGATCGGCAAAGGCCCCACAGCTAAAACAGAGCTTGTGGCTACTTTTGCGCTCCTCCAGACCGCCGGGCGGCGCCTGGAACGCCACCGCTTCCCACTGGCAGCCTTCGTGGTAGAGGAAGTTGTGGGGAGCAAACTCGCGGATGGCCAAAAAGCGGGGCCGGGCGATGAACTCCCCCTCGCCGCCGCGGGGCACCCAGGCCCGCACGGGCAAGGCCGGAAAGTTGTAGCCGGGCAGAAAGCCTTCGCTGGCCAAGTAGCGGTAGGGGTAGAAGTCGCTTTCCTCCCGCTGGGTGTCGATTTGGAGCAGCAGATTCCGCTGGCGCAGGGCTTCCCGCTGGCGGCGCTCGGCTTCCTGCTGGTCTTTCTTTTCGCGAGTCGTCTGGAGCTGGCGGTTAGCGGCTTCCAACTGCTGGGTGGCAGCCCGATAGAGTTCTCGCCAGCGGTCGAAAGCTCGGTCAAAAGCCTGGGGCGCCTCTTCGATGACCTGCTGGAGCCAGCGGCGGCTAAACCAGCCGCTCTGATCCAGAACCTCTCGATCAGCGGCCAAGAGCGCCTCCACCCGCTCCATCACCTCTTGCCGGGCCGCTTCCCCTAGCTGGATTTGGGCAGCCACCTCTTCCCGCAGGGGCAGCCCCTCGCGATCCAAATCGAGAACTCTTTCCATGGAGTTACCCAGGGGCAGGCGTACCTGGGCCAGCCAAACGGCGTGGATGTGAGCCCGCAGTAGCGCCTCGTTGGTTAAGTCCAGGCGGGGAGGGCGGACACGACCGGCCACCATCTCGGCGCGGCGGCGGAAGTAGTACTGGTCGTGGCTGTTGAAGGCGCCGCAGTAGCTGAGGATTAGCCCCGCCTGCCCCTGGCGACCTGCCCGACCGCTGCGCTGGGCGTAGTTGGCCGGAGTGGGCGGCACGTTGCGCAGATGCACCAGATCCAAATCGGCAATATCGACCCCCAGCTCCAGGGTTGGCGAGCAGACCAAGTAGGGAAGGCGGCGAGCTTGGTCTTCCCCGCGAAAGCGCTTTTCTCGCCACTCCCGCTCTCCCGCTCGAACCACCTGGGCCGTGTGCTCTCTGGCCTCCAGGGATCCCAGCCCTGCTGCCCCGCTCCGATACAGGCGCTGGAAGAAGAGATTGACGGGGCGAGGGGCGGAAGCGTAGCCCTCCTGCTGAGCGCGGCGGGAGTACAAGGGATCCGCAGGCGGCGGCGAGCCATCGCCCAGGCACCAGCGCAGACAGCCAGCGTTGAGCTGGTAGGCTTCCTGGCCATTCTCCCGCCGCAGCAGGTCGTAGCTGACTAGAAGAGAAAGCAGGGATCCCAAAAGCTGGTCGTAGGTTTCCCGGGTTAGCTCAAGGCGCTTGGCAAGAAAGCGTCCGATGGCGCTGCGGGGGCCTAGGCTGAAAGTTGTCCCGTCTTGTCCGTTGCGGCTTTGGCGGACAAAGCAGGTAGCCGTCCGCAGCTCGTCGTACTCTTCTAGGCCCCAAAACTCGTTGAGGTGTTGCTCGGCGCGTCGGCGCAAGTTTCTCTGGAACTCGGTTCTGAGCACAGGCACATCGATGGCCAGTTTGCGCCGAAACTGATCCAGCAGAGCCCGCAGCAGGCGTTCCCGCTCCTCGACGCTGGCCTGGACAAACCAGGGATTGAGGGGGGCCAGGGCCGAACTCTGGCAAAGCTCCTTGAGGCCGCAGTATTCAATTTTCAACAAGCCCACCTGTTCCAGGTTGGGGTGGGTAACCCGCCAGCCGCGCCGCAGATCCTCGTAGAGGCGGTATTCGGTTAGCTCCGTAAAAGTCCGCCAGACCTCTTGGGCAGCCGGCGACTGGGGATCCAGCAAGGGGTTTTGGGCAATGGCGGCAAGGGTGAGGCCGGCAGCCTGCACCACCTCTGGGGCCACTTCTGCAAAGCCCAGCTCTTGCTTTTTAAGAAGGGCAGCGTAGAGCGAGGCCCGCAAGAGGGCCACGTGGACAAAGTCGTTGAAGTGGCCAGCCTGCAGGGAGGCATCCTGGCGGTTGTCGGTAAAGGTAAGCAGCTTGTCCTGGGCTGCCCCCATTTGAGCAGCATGGCGCAGCAGAGAAGTGGCCAGAATGGTGGTGGCGCTGGAGCGGCCTTCGCTAGAAAGGGAAGCCAGCTTGGCAAACTCCCGCTCCCGTCCACTGTAGTACTCGCCGCAAGCTAGGCAGAGAGAAAAGGGCTGGGGCTGCCACCACAGCTTCTGGGTTCCTGCCTGGGGCACCTCGGAAAAGGAGCCGTCCGGGCGGACCCAGACCGCTTGGGGGACGCGCCTTCTCCAATGGAGCTTGAGCCGGCCTTCAGGGGTGTACCAATCTTCCGGGATCTGTTCCTGCGACCACTCCCCCTCCAGGGGATCCAGACTCAGGTAGCCAGCTTGCTGCTCTTCGCTTTCCTCCACCTCTTCCCCGAGGGGATAGGGCACAAAGCGATCCCCGGACTTGAGGACATGGTAGTAGTCCTGCCCGCACTGGCGGCAGAACTTGACAGGGAAAAAGAGCTTGCCCTCACCGGCCTGCATCTGCCCCTCCAGGGAAAATTGCCGCTTTTCCCGGCTCTCCAGAGTGGCGTAGAGGGTGCGGCCCTGGGAGATAAATTGGTGCAACTTGAAGGCCACCCCCCTGTTGCCGTCTTTGAGGTTGCTGGCGTGGGCGAGGAACTGGCGCAGAGACTCAGCGCAGAACTGGGGATCCCTGTCAACCTGCTTGGCCAGTTGGGCGGCGACCTCAGAAAGCTCCCTGGGCAGACGGCGCCTGAAGCCGCCATCGGGCGTGGGCTCCAGGCCCAGTTCGTACTCCAGCCAGCGCGTCAGGGGGTGGCGGCGCAGGGTGGCCAGGTCGGCGGGAGGGGGAGAGTCGAGGGCGCTTTTTAGCTCCGCTGCACTAGGAGAGTCACCCTCACTAAAGGGATCCAAGGTTTCCTCGATAACGTGCTCTGCTCTGAAGGGATAGCCAAAGAAGCGGCTGGCAAAGTCGGCCACAATCTGGCGGCGCTCCTGGGCGGTGGCTTCTGGCCGGGAGATCATGGTGGCGCTGGTGCCGATGTGGACAAGGTTTTGGGCGGCGCAGCGCTCCTTGAGGCGTCGCACCAGCATGGCCACATCCGCCCCCTGTCGACCGCGGTAGGTGTGTAGCTCGTCAAAGACCAAAAAGCGCAGTCCACCAGGACTTAAGAAGCGCTGATCCTCAGGGCGAACCAACAGCAGCTCCGCCATCATGTAGTTGGTAAGCAGAATCTGGGGCGGCTTCCGCCGCAGCTCTTCCCGATCGCTTTCGGCAGTTTCCCCGGTGTATTTGGCAAAGCGCAGGGGGAAAGGGCGACCATAGCGGCGCTCGTAGCGTTCGCGCAGGTCTTGCAAAGACTGGTATTGGGAGTTCACCAGGGCATTCATGGGATAGACCACCAGGGCCGTCACCTGGTGCTCGGATCCCTTCTGGCGGATCCAGTTGTCGAGGATGGGCAGGAAGTAGCAGAGGCTCTTGCCGGAGCCGGTGCCACTGGTTACCACGAAACTTTCTCCGGCTAGGGCCTTGGTGATGGCCTCCTCCTGGTGGCGGTAGAGGCGAAAGGGCCTGCCATCCTCAAAGCGGAAGATGTGGGCTGTTTCTTGGGCAATCCGTCCGGCTGCAGCCAACTCGTCAACGGTTGAGCCGTCCTTGTAAGAGGGGCTGAGCTGGACAAGCGGCTCTGGCCAGAGGTGGATCCCTTCTTCTAGCGCTTGGTCTACAAAGGCTTGCGCCCGTGGGTCGGCAACCAGAAAAAACGAGCGGACAAAATCGCGATAGTCGGCCAGGACAGCGGCGTGGAGATCAAAGATCGTGGACATCAAAGCTACTCCACAGGGCCCTCCTAGCCAACCTAAACCCAGTCTGGAAGTGCAGCAAGTATTTTTCTCACCTCCAGTCCCTCTGGGGGAGAGACTTCTGCTGGAGTCAAGTCGCCACCAAGATGAGAGTTTGATCCAGAGGGCAATCTAGAGATAGTCATTGGCACACAAGTGTTGCTCGTGCAAATCTCCCTCCCATTTCAACTTGCTTGCCGCGTAAGTTGCGGATCCCAGCCTGCTTGTGGAGTTGAGCTAGGGTGCGCAGCGCTTTGTGAATCACCTTGCGCTTGGTCTTGAGGCCGGTTACCTGGCGGGCCCACTCGATGAGTTCATCGTCCAGAGCCATGTTGGTGCGTATGGGGATCCGCTTGTGTATAAGAACGCAGTCTTATGCGGATCCTGTGCCTAGATTTAGCGGTGCGCCAGCCGCTCCCATGCCTCCAGCACCAAGCGGCGGGTGCGGTATTCGCCAAATTGCCGCATTTCTTTTTCCTTGAGCACGCGGAAGGTCTCGCCGGGGAAGGTGCTGGCAGCCACACGTCTGGCATACCCCGCCGGATCGAGAGGATCTTCCACCTCTTCCCAGGGATTGAGGATGTTTTCTAGCTCACGCTCGGTCAGGTCGGCAGGGTCGAGAATGTAGCGCAGTTGCTTGCGGGTGAGGCCGTAGAGCCGGGCGTAGTAGGCGTCCAGCTCGGCGCGGAGCACAGCGCGGCGGTCTTCATCCCAGCGGAAAGGTGGGCAGGGGATACCCTCTCCCCCTTGATCCCCCTCTCCCCAAGCTTCGGGTGAGGGGGTTGGGGGGTGAGGGCCAACCACCGCTCGCAGCGCCTCAAAGCACTCCGTCTCGCCAAGGCAAACGGCTTCGTTCCAGACATCGTCCGCGAAGGGCTTCATGTCCCAGGCGGTGTAGGTCAATTCCAACACCCGCGGCACGATGAAGGCGAGGTCGGCAGGGGTGTAGGCACTCGGCGGGAGGACGGGGAATTGCTTGACGTAGAAGAAATTCATCGTTGTTCCGCCAATTTTTTGACGTGCTACGTAATCAAACGGAATTGAACAAGTATTTGCTAACAAACAAGCCTGTAAGAGTGAGTTTGGGGTATCGAAAATCAGAAGCGGAATTTTATTCCCTACTCCCACCCTTGGCAGCAGACTGAAAATCGCCGTTCGTTCGTTCGTCGCATTCGTCACATCGCGAAACCCCAGCAACCACCCCCGCCGCCAATTGCCCAGCCGAGCTTCAACTTCTTCTGCCGGCACCCAGTACCAGGGCTGCACGACGAAGTGCGGGTCGGCGTGCTGTGCTGCGTCAGGGGTAGGTAGTTGGGTGCTAGAACGCGAATCCACTCCTTCATACGTGCCGTAGCGGTGGTCGTAGTGCCAGAGCATTTTGGCTTCGTAGAGGGGGAGGTAGAGTCCCTCTCCCCCTTGATCCCCCTCTCCCCAAGCTTCGGGAGAGGGGGTTGGGGGGTGAGGGGTTGGGTGCTCGTAGGAATGAGTAGCGACATAGTCGGCAATTTCTCGGAGGACTTGTTCCGTCTGGTCCAATACCTGGTCATTGGTAAAGCGCAGAACGGCAAAGCCATGTTTGCGCAGGATTTCCTCCCGCAAACGGTCGCGTTCCTGCTGAGTGGGTTCGCGGTGCACGCCCCCATCTATCTCGATGATTAGACGGGCGTCGTCACAGAAAAAGTCGGCGATGAATTGTCCAATCGGGTGTTGACGACGGAACTTCCGGCCTAACAGCCGACGGTCACGCAAAAATTCCCATAGCAAGCGTTCGGCGGTAGTCGCCTCGCGGCGTAACTGCCGTGCTCTGGCAATCAGTTCCCGGCTGGCTTCAGGCAATTTGTACTCCCCTTCTCCTGCTGGGTGGGAGAAGGAATCCGGGGATGAGGGCCATCCCCCCTCTCCTGCAGTGCGGGAGAGGGGGTTAGGGGGTGAGGGCACAAACACATTCCCCACCAGCCGATACCCCTTCGCCTCCAGCTCCGCGCGAGTGCGGAAGAGGCCGGAGTCGTTGGACATGTGAAACATTGCGAGAAAGCGCACGCCCCAGGGGTTGGCCCTCACCCCCGGCCCCTCTCCCCTTGGGGGAGAGGGGGGGGAGTTTTCATTCACTAGCACCGGCACGCGCTGGTAGATAGCCTTTGTCAGCTCGGCATCCTGACGGGTGCGGAAGACGGGCAGGGTGCGGGTGTTGGGATTGATACGGGCAATGTCGTCGGCGGTTAGGGTGAATACACGGCGTGGGTCGCGCAGGTGTTCGGTGCGAGTTGCGAAGAAGCTGAAGGTAGGGGGGCTCACCGACGTGCTTCTCCTGCGGATGGTGAGCAGGCAGAACTTGTAACTGCGATGCACGCCAGAGAAGATAGCTTCGCGGTTTTCAAAATCAAACAGGCTGACCAGTTGCCCCTTTTCCACCAGGTCGGCGAAGAAGAATTGGTTGGTGGCGTCGGTGGCGATGCCGGTTGGCACGATGATGCCGGCCCGCCCGCGAGGGTTGAGCAGGGCGCGGACGCGCTCGGCAAACACAGAGTAGGTGTTGATGTCGCCGCGACCGGTATGGGGATATAGCCCACTGCCACGCAGGAAGCGGCTGGTGCTTTCGGCAGCGTGCAAGGCGCGCTGATAGTCTCGCCAAAGAGTGGGGTTGGTGTCGGCGAGTGCTGCAATTAGCCGCCTGCGCGTCGCTGCGTTAGCCGCACGGGCGATGGCGGTATCGCGGCTGGCAAAGAACTCTTCTTCCTGCAACTTGATGCGTTCCCAGGGTGGGTTGCCGAGGATAACATCGAAGCCGCCCTCACTCCCCCAGCCCCCTTCTCCGGGTGAGGGGGGAAGGTGAAACACCTCCGGGAACTCCAGTGGCCAGTGGAAGAAGCGCTGTTCGCAAGCCAGGGCTACGGCGGTGGCCAGAGCGCGGGAGTTGGCTCGATTTTCCAGCCGCTCGCTGACCGCTTTCGTGGTAATGGCCGCCGAGAAGTCCGAGGTCAAGCGCTGGAAAAAGGCCGCCGTCCAAAGGTTGCAGGCTTCTGTCAGTTTCTGGTGTTCTGGGTTTTGACAGTAGCGGGTGTAGAGCTCCTGCTTGCGGCGTACATTGGCTGGCGAGTCGTCCTGGATAGCTTCGAGCTGCTGCCGCTCCTGGCTGAGCTGGGCCACCACCTGGTCGGCCTCAAGCGGCAGAGAAAGCTGGCCTGTTTCTAAATCCCTGCGCTCGGCGCGATTTCGCCCCTTCAGAGAGCGGGCAGCCTCCCTGGAGTCGGCACTTACCGGCTCGAAAGCAGCATCAGGAAGGCCCTTTTCCAGAACCTTTAGATCCAGCACCCCCACCAGCGAGTCGCCACACTTGATGCGGTGATCGAGGAAGGTAAGCGGTTTGCCGGCGCAATGGGCCTCCAGCCAGAGGGCCACGCGGCAGAGTTCCACCGCCAAGGGGTTTTTGTCCACGCCGTAGAGGCAGTGGGCCACCACGTCGCGGATGGCCTCGCGCACAGTCTCGGGGGCGGGCTCCTCTTCGCCGGTGCGAACCTTGGCCAGCTCCTTGCCCAGATGTCGGGCAGCCGCCAAGAGAAAATGCCCAGAGCCACAGGCGGGATCCAGAACCCGCAGCGATAGGATGGCCCGTTCCTTTTCCTCACGGCCGGCTGCAGACTTCAGCCGCTCCTGCAGCACTGGCTCCAGGGCCGAGCGGACAAGTTCTGCCACCAGCTCCGGCGGGGTGTAGTAGGAGCCGGTACTTCTGCGCTCGGAGCCGTAGCCTAAGTCAAAGCAGGGCACACTGCCTGAGGTGTCAATCTGGGGCCGGTAGTCGAGCAGGCTTTCGTAGACGGATCCCAGCTCCTCTACGTCCAAAGCGGCGTAGTTGACCCGGCGCGGCGGCGAGGTCGCGTTCTCTTGGTAGTAGGCCAGGTGCCAGAAGGCCTGCAGCAGATCCCGGTTGCTCAGGCTGCACCCATCCAGCTCCAAAGGGGCAAACAACTCGCCGTTGAGAGGTGCAGCCCCTAGATGCTCTGCCAGCTCCTCCTGGGAAAGCACTCGCCAGAGCACCCGCAGGCTGCACCAGAGATCCTCATGCTCCGTAAAAGCGCTGCGCCGCTCCAAAAGTCGCCGCAGCCGACTCACGCCGTAGTGATCCCGGTAGAGGGGGCTGGCGCTAATTAGCCCCCGCTCCTCCGAGACTAAGAGAAACAAAAAGCGGTAGACCAGCCGCAGCAGTTGCCGGTAGAACTCCTCCGGGGTAAGGCAGTTCGATCCTGGAGAAGCCAGCCGCTCCCGCAGGTGGGAGTTTTTGGGATGGGCAAGAAAACCCTTGGCCAGGCCCTTGAGGCACTCTTCCACCCCATCCCGCAGCCGCTCGCGGACTCGCCCCCCCTGTTCCAGAGCCTGCTGGTAGTACTTCTCCAGCCAACACTCCCGCGCCTGCTCTGCCTTTTGGGGCAAACGGCTGCGGTGCAGCAGGCGAAACAGGATGGCAAAGTCGTTAAAGCGCTGCTCCTCTAGAATCTGCTGCAGGTCAAACTCCACATAGGCCTGCCGGCGCACAAAGGTGCTGTCCCGCAATAGACGGAGGGTCAGCCCGTTGGTGACGATGCCCCAGAGGTGCTCGCTGCGGTTGAGATACTCCTGCAGCAGTGAGTGAGGGGCTAGACGCGGCCTGCCGGTGGAAGCCAGCCGCCCCAGCTCCTGGCGTACCCCCACAATGTGCACCGGCGGGGCATCCTCTGCTTCGCCGGCGCGGTGCGAAATGGCAAAGGTGGCACCGTCCAGCTCATAGGCCCGTGGGTTGTAGCGCAGCTCGTAGCCCAGAAAGCTAAGAAAGGGAATAACCCAGGCATCGCGGGTAACCGACGTGGCCGGATCCCCTTCCGGCAGACGGGCCAGCCGGCGGCGGAAAACTTCCCACTGGGTGCGGGCCTCGGCAAAGACGCTGGCAATTTCTTCCGTCAGGCTGCGCTTGTCTTCTAGCCCAAAGTCTTTCGGCTTCTGGCCTGACAGCTCGCCAGCCAAAAGCTGCTCCAGAATGTCCGGCCCCAAGAGGCCCCCTTCAAGGCGTACAGCAGGAAATTGGCTCATCTGGACAGCAGAGGTTGTAGGACAAGAATTCCCAGCAGATCGGGGGGAAACTGCGGCTTAACCTCCAGCCCGCGCACGCGCTGGGAGATGGCCTGTCGGATGCGCTTGTGGGCCTCAGCCAGCTCGCCAGCTCGCTGGAAAATGGCCTCCCGGATCCCTTGCTGAAGGGGGTGTTCTAGACCCCAGTTTTCTGCAGTCGGCGGCCAGGGGCTGAGGCTGTCTAGCACCTGCTGCACCAACTCCTGCTTTTCTACAAGCGGCAGGTTGGCATCTGGCTTGGCTGCGGCCAAAAGCTGGAGCGCTGCCCTACTTTCCAGCCAGCGGGCTTCGCCCCTTTCTAGGCCAACCCCTCCCAGCACCAGCACCTCCTCCGCTAGCAGAGGCTGAGCCAGCGGCTGCTCCACTAGGTAGCGTACCCGCAGCAACAAGAGGGTGGTGAGCGCAGCCACAGCCCGCGTCCGAACGACCCCGCAGCGGGAGACGACGGCCTCTTCAGGCTTATCTAAGGCCTTCTCTAACAAAAAGTGGGCCAGGGCAGCGATGAGGCGGTGGTTGCGGCCAACGTATTCCGCTCCTTCCGGCGTGGGGGAGATGAAGCTAATCCGCCACTGTCCACCCTTGGGCTGGGGCAGGACTGAACGAATGGTCTCCGGCAGGGTTGCCGTGCCCTCCTGGCTGAGGTTGACCCGGAAGACTCCAGACTGCCGGTCAGGGATCACAGCCAGGCCTAGGCGCTGGGCAGCAGTTAGAAAAAATTGCTGCACGGCCTGCGGATCCCCCAGCACAGCGTCTGTGGCCTCCAGTTCCCGCTGCACTTCTTCCGGCTTGAGGGATCGCTGGGCAAAACGGGTGCGGTTGCGCCGCTCCTGCTCAGCAGAGCGATCCCACTGGGCGTGAAACTGGCTCACCTCTGCCATCCCCAGATCCAGCGCCAACTGGCGCTCCCCTGAGCCGGATCCCTGGCGCAGAAAAAGGGCCTCCAGCACCGCCTGGGTAACGCTTTCACTCGCTTCGGGCACAGGCACGTGGGTGCCAAGGGTGCGGCGGATTTCCCGCGCCTTGTCCAGCAGCACCTGCAGCACCACACCGTCCACAGGGTTATCCCGCCCGAAAAAGCGGACGACCTTGACCCGTTCGGCCCGTTGGCCATAGCGATCCACCCGCCCCTCCCGCTGTTCCAGCCGGTTGGGGTTCCAGGGCAGGTCGTAGTGGATGACGGCTGTAAACTTTTCCTGCAGGTTGATCCCTTCCGAGAGGCAGTCGGTGGCCACCAGCACCCGTGGCTGGTCAACGGCAATTTCCGCAATCTTGGCCTCCCGTTCCTCGTCGCCCATGCGGCCGGTTACGCAGGCTACCTGAGTTGCGGATCCCAGGTGCTGCCGAAGGTGGTCGGCAAGATACCCTGCTGTGGCCACATAGCGGCACCAGAGAATGGGGTGAAAGCCCTCGGCGAGGAGCCGCTTCACCAGCTCGATGGCCCGCGCCAGCTTGGTGTCTTGGTCTACGCCGTGAAGTTGGTGGGCCAGACGGGCAAGCTCCCGCAACCGGCGGCGGTCGCTGTCGGGCAGAGTTTGCTCTGCAGCTTCAAGAGCTGGCAGCGGTAATTCGTCGTCAGTACGCTCTTGTGCCGACTCGAACACCCAGCGGCTAAAGCTCTCCTCAGCCTCTTCTTCCCGAGAGCCTGCGCTGCGATTGGCCAGCGCCGCCAGAGCCGCTGCCGGACTGGACATGACACAGCGCAAAAGAGCCAGCGCCCCCCAGTAGCGTACGCGCCGCCGCCGCTGCTCCATCTGCTGGCCGGTGCGCACCAGCTCCGAGCAGAAGGCATAGGTGCGCTCAAACAGCTCGCGGTAGCAGCGTGAAAGGTCATAGGTCTCATCTTCAGCTTCCCGGGTTGGGAAGCAGGCGGTTTCTTGCCAGGTCTCCTTGATGTCCCGCCGTGTGCGCTGGACAAAGTGACGGGCCAGCTCGATGCGCTGGTTCTCCTTGAGATCCTGAAGGTCCCACTCCTCGAACTCCGGCCGCAGCAGCCCCAGCAACGACCGGAAGGCCTCTGGGATGCCGCTGTGGGGAGTAGCCGTCAGCAGGATTAGGTGGCGGTTGGGCGCTTGGGCAATAGCTCTCAAAAGAGCATGCCGCTCCTGCTGAGCTCTGCCGGAACTGGCCGCTGCCGCCCCGTGCACTTCGTCGGCAATGATCAGCTCAGGACAAAACTGCAGAAATTGAGGGCGGTTGCGCTCCGTTTTAACAAAATCAATGCTGGCCACCTGCACCGGGAAGTATTCGTAGAGATTTTGTCCCGGCGGGGTTTGCCGCTCCAGTTGCCCTACCGTCCCCGACCGGATAACTACCGGCTCGAGGTTAAACTTTTCCGCCAGCTCCCTGGCCCACTGCTCGCACAAGTAAGGCGGGCAGAGGACACAAAAGCGGCGGATCTCGCCGCGATCCAGAAGTTCTCTGGCTATCAGCAGCGCTTCAATGGTCTTGCCCACTCCCACATCATCGGCAATAAATAGCCGCACCGGATCAAGGCGCAGCGCCATGAGCAACGGCACAAACTGGTAGGTTCGTGGCCGGATGGAGACGCGCCCCAGCGAGCGGAAGGGAGTGGCGCCCTCGCGTAAGATAAGGCGCGCTGCCTGCCAGAGGAGATGGGCGGCTGCAGCATCGGCAACTTGGTCGGCGCGGGGCAGCGGGAAGAAGGCCGGCTCGATGCGCTCAAAGGGCAAGGTGCCGCCTATGAGGTTCATCAGTTGTCGGTGAAGGCAAATCGCGTCCTCTGGCGTGCCAGTAAGGGGCCGCAGCACTACCCCTTCTTCGGAATCAGCGGGGAGCACCACCCACTCGCGCTCGCGGCAGCGGACAATTGAACCAGGCTGCATCGATTGGGATCCCTATGAGCGACTCACCTTCCTTTACCGCATCTTTGCCGCTCTTTGGGGTAACTGCCGAACTTCTTCGGCTTTTTCGGGGGCGCTGACCTTAGATTTGCCTCTTACAGGCCAGGGATCCCATCCCCTTTCCCTGGCCCTCATCAATAAGTTAAGAATGGGCAAGAAGTTAAGAATGGGCAAGTTTGACACTCCCACCGCCTAAAGGCAGGGGATTCTTACGCAGTTCAAAAATGAACTCGTAAAGGCGCTGTCAAGACACCTCTAGACAGAACCTTGAGGCAAAGCCCCAAGGTTCTGCTTACTTTTCTGATCGCATTCTGATCGCATAAGCAGGACGGAGTCCTTGCAGGTTGGCTGAGACGTTAGTATCTCCCGGACGCTTGCCACCGGTCGGGTTTTTCACCGTTTTAGGGGCTCGCCTGGGAACGGCACGTCTCGGTGACAACCATACCATTGATGAGCAACTAAAGTTGCTTACGGGCTTTTCCGCCCCGCACTAAAGTACGGGGCTACCAAGCTATCCCTCTGTGTGTTACGCTTAACTCGCTAGGGAGTATGTTGCGACCTTTCCGGTGCCGGTTCCAAATTCCAGGGTGGGCAGATGAGCGACGAACAGTTGGATGATTTGCAGGAGGCTATGAGCACTGCTGGTCGATCGATCAAAAAAGCGGCCCGACGTGGAGCCTATGAAACTGCCCAGACAGTAGGAGAGGAGCGACGGCGCATCCGTATTCGCACCCTGGATGGCACCGATATTCGCGGCGAGGTATTCCTAGAAGGGACGAAGTTCGAGCGACGGGTTTCCAGCCTGCTCAACGACGAGCGCACGTTTGTCCCCTTAACCGACTCGGAAATGTTCATCAACGGACACCGCGTCGCCCATGCCGACTTTATCTGCGTCAACAAAAACGCCATTTCCTACGTTCTGGAAGAATAGCCTGGCTTGAACCGTCAATCGAGTCGTTTGGGTTGTCCCCCAACCTCTGGGGTGGCTCTCTCCCGATACGATGTCAGCGGCGGTAGGATGAAACAGAGCTGGCCCCAAGCACTTCCAGCCGCTTGCCCGATGAGCAGCACCCGTTATCCGTTTGAGCGTGTTCGCGACCACTTGCTCTTTCAGTCCTTGGCAGATGCTGAGTGGAAGGCATTGACGGCTGCCCTACTGCCCAGTCGATTCTCCCCAGGCCAGGTGATCTTCCAAGAAGGGGATCCCAGTAGCGACCTGTACGTAGTTCTCAGCGGGATCGTGGAGCTGCGGCGCCAGTACATGCGCTATCCCGGCGATTACTGGCTGGCAACACTGCATGCTGGGCGCGTGTTTGGAGAACTTTCCTTGCTGACGGGGCGGCGGCGCTCCTTTACCGCAGTGAGCCTAACCGAGGTGCAAACCCTGCGCCTCTCCAGCGAAGGGCTGCTCCTATTGCCCCTGGAAGTCCAGGTGAAGCTTTACCGCGCCTGGACCCAGATCATCGGCGAGCGCCTCTTTTGGCTCGACAGCATGTTCGCAGATCTCCTGGAACAACGGGGGGCGGAAAATGTCGCCTCGGCTATGGCCCTGCTGCAGCAGCGCTATCCTGCTTGAGGAAAAAGAACCCCTGCCGGCAGGCTGGGATCCCTAGAATCAAGGTTCTGGCGCTCCTACAAAGAAGCCAAAAATCAAGCGGTGGGATCCCAAATTTTATCTTCAGAATAGCCAGGGCTTGCGGTATTATGTGCTAAGCAGCAGCTCCCGAAGCATTTCAAGCAGCGAGGTTAAGAGCAGTGGTCAGGGTAGCCATCAACGGATTCGGTCGCATCGGTCGCAACTTTTTGCGTTGTTGGCTGGGGCGCTCCCAGTCCAACTTGGATATTGTTGCCATCAACGACACCTCAGACGCTCGCACGGCTGCCCATCTGCTCAAGTACGACTCCATCCTCGGGCCACTGCAAGGGGCGGAAGTGGAGGCCGCCGAGGGTGGCCTGCTGGTTAACGGCAAGCATATCCACGCCGTTTCCGATCGCAACCCCAGCAACCTGCCCTGGAAAGAGTGGAAAGTGGATCTTGTTATTGAGGCCACAGGTGTTTTTGTAGACTACCAGGGTGCCTCTAAACACATAGAGGCGGGAGCCAAGAAGGTGGTGATCACGGCTCCGGCCAAGGGGGGAGACATCCCTACCTTTGTGTATGGCGTCAACCAACATACCTACGATCCGGTGCGGCACAACATTGTCAGCAACGCCAGTTGCACCACCAACTGCCTTACCCCCCTCCTCAAAGTGCTGCTGGACAAGTTCGGCGTCCTGCGGGCTACGATGACCACCACCCACAGCTACACCGGCGACCAGCGGATTTTGGATGGTGGCCACCGCGATCTGCGACGGGCGCGGGCGGCGGCGCTGAGCATGGTGCCCACTACCACCGGGGCGGCCAAGGCAGTAGCGCTGGTGATCCCCGAACTGAAGGGCAAGCTGAACGGGGTGGCAGTACGGGTTCCCACGCCCAATGTGTCGCTGGTGGACTTGGTGGTGCAAACAGAGCGGCGTGTGATTGCCGAAGAGGTGAACGCGGCTCTCAAGGAAGCTTCAGAGACCACGATGAAAGGGATCATTGCCTACTCCGATATCCCCTTGGTCTCCATCGACTATCGCGGCCACGACTGCTCGGCGATTGTGGATGCGGAGATGACCAGTGTGCTGGACGGGGATCTGGTGAAGGTGATGGCCTGGTACGACAACGAGTGGGGCTACTCGCAGCGGGTGCTGGATCTGGCTGAATACATGGCTGCTCACTGGGTTGAGTAGGCTGTTGTTTCCTGTCTCAATCCCTCAGAGGCGGAGAGGGAGAATTCGGCAAAAACTTGCCAGCGCTTGCCGTCATGGCTGAGGAGGGTGAGAGCGGAGGCGAGAAAGGATCCCTGGAAAGGGCGAGTTTTGAACTGTGGCCAGGCGGTGCGAAACTGGGCCGGGCTGAGATCCCGAAAGGCCACAGTCATGTGGGGGACAAAGGGACGAGCTGGGGTAGGGGCCGGCTCTGGCTTAAGCAGCAGATTCATGTGGCGCTGTGTCTTGGCCTGGAGCTGTTGCAGCTCAGGGGAGGGCTCGACGTGGATATAGATAACCCGTGGCGCGAAGGCACCGAAGCCGCGGAGCTCAACGGCAACCGGAGCCTGCTCCTTGGCAAACTCTCCCAGGGATCCCGTCAGGGCTGGCAGCTCGGCAGTGGGCCACTCGAAAGGAGGCACCAGGGTAATGTGAGGGGGCGAGCGCAGGGCTGCGCGGCTGGCAAATTGCTCGGCAAACTGTTGTTTGATGGCGGTCACTTGCTCCTGCAGGTCTGCCGGGGGTAGGAGGGCGAGAAACAGCCGCTGTTGGGGAGCGTCGTTCACCATTGCCGGACAGGTGAGGGATCTGTATTATCCAGGCTAGGACAGCCCAGCCCTAGACCTCTACCCCATTCCCTAAGGGTCAGAGGGTTTGTCGGGATGCCCGGCATCTTCTTTAGCCACTCATATTCTCATATAATTATCTAGCGATTATCTAGTAGCAGTAGGCTAGAGGGCTCCTCTATGACCCAGCTTTCCGCTCCCCTTCCCCCGCCGGCAACCGTATCTCCAGAGCCTGAGCCGGATCCGATTCCGTCCTACCATTGGCATCTCTTCCTCTGCGCCGACCAGACCAAGCCCAAGTGCTGCGAGAAAGCGGTGGGACTGGAAGCCTGGGAATACCTGAGGCTGCGGATTCAGCAGTTGAACCTAGAGCTGGCGGGCGTAGGCCCTCTGCGCGTCAACCGCACCAAGGCCAACTGCCTGCGGGCCTGCAACTATGGTGTTCCCGGGCCAGTGCTGTTGGTGTACCCCGGTGGGTTTTGGTACCACTCGGCCACGCCCCCGGTGATAGAGCGGGTGCTGCAAGAGCATATCCTGGGCGGGATCCCGGTGGCCGAGTATCTGGTAGCCCAAGATACCCTCAGCGCCCCTGATCCAAAAGAGCGTGGATAGCCTGCACGTACTCTGCCGTCGCCTGTTGCAAATCAGCCTTATCGCTGGAAGCAGGGGGGGGGATCACCTTGCCGATGCGCACCGTGATGGGGCAGAACAGCCGTGGCCAGCGGGATCCCTTGGGCAGCACCTTCTCGGTACCCCAGAGGGCCACGGGGAGCAGAGGTGTCTGGGTGCGCGCTGCCACCAAGGCAGCCCCCAGGTGAGGCTGGGGAATGCGGCCATCGGGGGTGCGGGTGCCGTTGAGAAAGATCCCCACCGCCCATCCCCGCGCCAGGGCTGCTTCCGTGGCTCGCAAGGCAGCGCGGTCAGAGCCGCCTCTCTTGACCGGGTAGGCCCCGTAGAGCCGGATCACCTGCTTCAGCGCTGGCACCTGAAACAGCTCTTCCTTGGCCATGAAGGCTACAGGGCGGCGCACTGCATTGGCCACCAGCGGCGGATCCAAGTGGCTGGCATGGTTGCTAACAATGATCAGGGATCCCTGGCGAGGCACGTTTTCCTGGCCATAGGTGCGGCCAAAATACAGTCCCCGAAACAGCGGATTGACCACCAGCCACTTGAGCAGCCAGTAGGCCAACCAATCCTGGCGGCGATAGCCCATCTGGACGATTTCCCAACTTAGGGGTAGCTCCCTCTTTGAGTGTAGGGGAAAGCGGGGGATCCCCAGGGACTTTGGAGATAGGTTTTCCTGAGACCTTCACTTAGGGTGGGATGCGGTGAGGGCCAGGAGTATGTCACCTCTCCAGATCAGGATCCTCGCCCAAAGCCCGCAACCTTTCCGCCAGACGCTCAGCCCGTTGGCGCTCCTGTTCGGCTCGTTGGCGCTCCAGCTCAGCCCGCTGGCGCTCCCGCTCGGCCCGCTCATCTCCCGTCAACAGCAACTGCCCTTGGGCGTCGCACCAGCGCAGCCAGCGGGCTTGTTTCCCCTCGAAAACTCCGTCCCACAGCCTCAGGCCCAGCTCCACCTGTTCCAGCCAGGTCTCGGTCATTTCCGCATAGTGGCGGCCTCGCAGCTCGAAAATGCGCAGCTCCTCTGGCCCCAGCTCGTGGTTGGGATCAAAAACCGCGTAGTAGCTGACCCGCATCTGCTCGTAGCGACTGAGTTTGCCCCCTAGCTCGTCGCCTTCGCGGTTGGAGACAATCTCAATCACCACATCCGGCGGCTTGTCAAATTGCCAGAGCAGATAGCACCGGTTCTGCTTCTCCCACCATTGTTCCGGCACCGTGACATCCAGGCTGAGAAAAACATCCGGCACGATGGGAGGTCGGTTAGGGGTGGTGTAGATGCCCACATTGGCTGCTGCCAGGAAGGTTTTGTGGGGCAGAGAGCTGTAGAGTGCCCCCGTCAGGAGACGCTGCTGCTTTTCAGAGGCAAAGTTATCCACCGGGGTATCGTCCTCAGTGACCAGATCAGCGATGTCGGGCAGCAGCAGTTCAGTATCCATGGGCGAAGGCAGTCGGGGATGTCGACATCTTAGCCGTTTCCCCTACTTTTTGCCGCAGAGGACAAGGGCGGCAAAGCTGGCCGCTCTCCAGAAGGGATCCCGCCCGGAGAATGGGGTATCACGGCAAAAGGGATCTCTTTGAGGAGGAACCTTGAACTGTGACGTTTTGGTGATTGGCTGTGGCGTGGTGGGCTGTGCCATCGCCTACGAGCTGTCTTCCGCAGGGCTATCGGTGGTTGGGATCGACGCCAAGGATCCGGCCTCAGGCGCCACGGGCGCGTCGTTGGGGGTGTTGATGGGGGTCTGCAGCCGCCAGCCGGATGGGGAGGTGGTGCAGTTGCGCCTGAAAAGCCTGGAGCAGTTTGATCCCTTGATTGCGCGGCTGGAAGCCGACTTGGGCCGGAATTTGCCCGTCAATCGGCACGGCATCCTCAAGCTGCTCCGGGAGGAGGAAGTGGACGCTTGGCAAGCAACCCTGGCGGCTCGCCGGCAAGCAGGTTACCGCCTGGAGCTTCTCAGCCCTGGCGAAGTGGGATCCCTGCAGCCGGGTTTGTGCAGCGACCTGGGGGGAGCCCTCTACTCGCCCCAGGATCGCCAAGTCCAACCCAAGCTCCTCACTCAGGCCCTCTTGGAAGCAGCCCAGCGCAAGGGATCCCGCTTTTTCTTCCATCAGCCGGTTCAGAAGATCCAGCGCAGCCCGGATCCCCCCTTTCGCCTGCAGGCAATTGATACGCCCGCCCTCACCTTCTCGGCGGGGCACGTCATTCTGGCGGCAGGGCTGGGCAGCTCTCCTCTGGCCAAAGAGCTGGGGTTGCAGATGCCGTTGCAGGCCGTCAAGGGCCAGGCCCTGCGGGTCAAAGCGCCTAGGATCCCCCTGGGGCCGGTGGTCAGCGACGAGGATCTGCATCTGGTCCCCCTGGGCGATGGATCCCTGTGGGTGGGGGCAACCGTGGAGTTTCAGGCCCCCCATCCCCAGCCGACGCTGCTGGCGCTGCAAGATCTGCTGGCCCGCGCCATCCGGCTCTGCCCGGCTTTGGCCGAAGCGACTTTGTTGGAGCACTGGGCCGGCCACCGCCCTCGACCGGTGGGGCAGCGCGCCCCCATCCTGGGGCCGGCTCCCGGCTATGTCAATCTTTTTGTTGCCACTGGCCACTACCGCAATGGAGTGTTGCTGGCCCCGATTAGCGCCGCCGTCCTGAGAGATTTGGTGCTGAAAGGGAAAACAGCCCTCTGCGATCTAAGCGCTTTTGCCCCAAGACCTAAACAGGGCTGAGCGGGCCTATCCCCTGAGGGAGGCGGACTTATGTCAGAATAGAAGGCTGCCCGGCTCAGGCCGGGCCAGCGTGTGACCTGTCGAGTCCTGCAAAGGAGAAGAGAGCCTTGCCGAAGTTCGCCCTAAAAGCCCTGTGGCTAGAAAACGACTTGGCTATTGCTGTGGATCAGGTGGTGGCCAAAAACCGCAGCCCCCTCACCCACTACTTTTTCTGGCCTCGGGATGACGCTTGGGAGCAGCTTAAAGCTGAGCTGGAGAGCAAAACTTGGATCAGCGAGGAAGATCGCATCACTCTGCTCAACCAAGCCACCGAACTCATCAACTACTGGCAAAACGGCGGACGCAACCGCCCCATCAGCGAAGCCCAGGCCCAGTTTCCCGACATCCTGATCGGCGGCAACTCCTAAGCCTCTCGGCCACAACCTGACCCCGGATCTGTCCCACCTTGCTGAGTCTCCCAGTTTTGGGCTAGATTGGCACTCAGGAGTTTAGAGTGCTAACTTTCTGTTGGCTGAGCCGATGGATTCTTCCACTCCGCCCGGCAGCACTCGGCACAGGTAGCCCAGTCGAAATTACGAGGATCGCGGATTTTATGGCAAAACGGATTCTGTTTAGAGAAGAGGCCCGCAAGGCGCTGGAGCAGGGCATCAATCAACTGGCGGATGCGATCAAGGTTACGGTTGGCCCCAAAGGGCGCAACGTGGTCTTGGAGAAGAAGTTTGGTGCCCCCCAGATCGTCAACGATGGGGTCACGATTGCCAAAGAAATCGAGTTGGCGGATCCCTTGGAGAACACCGGTGCCCAGTTGATGCGGGAAGTGGCCTCCAAGACCAACGATGTGGCCGGGGATGGTACCACCACTGCCACCATCTTGGCCCAGAGCATGGTGCGGGAAGGGCTGAAAAACATTTCAGCGGGTGCCAACCCTGTGGCCTTGCGGCGCGGCATTGAAAAGACCACCGCCTACTTAGTGGAGCAAATTGCCGCCCATGCCAAGCCTGTGGAAGGCCGCAAAACCATTGCGGAAGTAGCCACCATCTCTGCCGGCAATGACAGCGAGGTGGGGGAGATGATTGCCAAGGCCATGGATGCCGTGGGGCGAGAGGGGGTGATCACCGTCGAGGAATCCAAGTCCTTGGAGACGGAATTGGAAGTTGTAGAAGGGATGCAGTTCGACCGCGGCTACATTTCCCCCTATTTTGTTACCGACACCGAGCGGATGGTGGCCGAATACGAAAATGCCTATCTGCTCATCACCAGCAACAAGATCTCCAGCCTGCAAGATTTGCTGCCCATCCTGGAGCGGGTGGCCCGTGAAGGTCGGCCTCTTTTGGTCATCGCAGAAGATGTGGAGGGAGAAGCGCTGGCCACTCTGGTGGTCAACAAGCTGCGGGGGGTGCTCAACGCGGTGGCGGTCAAGGCTCCGGCTTTTGGGGATCGGCGCAAGGCCATGCTGGAAGACATTGCCATTCTCACCGGCGGGCAGCTCATCTCCGAGGATCTGGGCATCAAGTTGGAGAGCGTCACCCTGAACATGATGGGGCTGGCCCGCAAGATCACCGTCACCAAAGATAAAACGACAATCGTCACCGATGGCAGCACCAAGGCGGCGGTGGAGAAGCGGGTGGCCCAAATTCGCAAGCAACTGGAAACCACCGATTCCGAGTACGACCGCGAGAAGCTGCAGGAGCGGATTGCCAAGTTGGCCGGTGGGGTGGCGGTGATCAAAGTGGGGGCTGCCACCGAAACAGAGCTCAAAGACCGCAAGCTGCGCATTGAGGATGCCCTGAATGCCACTCGAGCGGCGGTGGAAGAAGGGATCGTTCCCGGCGGTGGGGCGACGCTTTTGCATCTGGCCAAAGGGATCCCGGCTTTCAAGGCAACCTTGAAGTCGGAAGAGCAGGTGGGGGCAGAGATTGTCTACCGGGCTTTGCAGGCTCCGCTCTATCAGATTGCCCACAATGCCGGTCTGGAAGGGTCGGTGGTGGTGGAAAAAGTTCTGGAGAAGGAGATGCCTTTTGGCTTCGATGCCCTGACCGGAACCTATGTGGACATGTTTGCTCAGGGGATCGTGGATCCGGCCAAGGTGGTGCGCTCGGCGTTGCAAAACGCGGCTTCCATAGCCGGAATGTATCTCACGACCGAAGCGATTGTGGTGGAAAAACCTGAGCCCAAACCGGCAGCCTCGACGGCTGGCTCCGGGGGCATGGGTATGATGTAGCCCCTCAAACGTACGCTCCGGCCCTGGGAGAGGCGGCTTAGTCTTGGATGTACTCCGCGCCGGAGAGCAGGGCAGCTTCGGCCTTCTGAAACTCCCGTCCCAGGTAGGCCGCATGGCTGAGCTGAGAGACAACCCTCTCCTGCTCTTTTTCGAAGATCTGCACACACAGTTCTTTGGCCGTGCGTCCAACATACACCCGTTCAGGGGAGCGATTGACGGAGCCCCTGGCCGGGATCACTGCTCCTGTTTCCGGATCGGTGGCCAGCCCCCGCTCGTTAATTACAGTGCGGTAGTACTTGGCGCAAATCAGGTTCTGCTCCCGATCCAGGTAGATGACAAAGTAACCCGCCGGATCCAGCTCCAAGGGCCGGCGGGAGAGATGGTCGTCAAGGCTGCGCATCTGCTCGCTCAGGGGTGTGGAGGAAGGAAGCATAGAACGGCTGACCCAAGACCGCAAGAGAGAAACGTAGCCGAGGCTACGTTTGCCTGCCTTCATTGTGACAGATGAAGCTGCTTTTTGGACAACCTCGGTTCTGGCGGATGGATCCTGTCTTGGGCTAGCGGGGGGCCACTCGATAAAATCGTGTGGTCGTCACCCACTGGTCGGAAGGGATCCCTTCGACGACAATGGCGCGGGCGATGGCACTGCCCAATTGGGATCCCCGCACCCGCACATCGGCAAAGGAGCCACTCTGCTCAAAAGAGGCGATCTCCTGGAAGTTCAGCGGACGGGGAGAGGCTACGGCCAACACCTGGGCTTGGCCGAAAGGTGGAGCGATGGTCAACCGGTAGCTGGCCCCCGGCGGTGGAAAGGTACGCACTTCTCCGGCCCGCAGAAACTCGTTCCCGCCGGAAAAGCGGTTGGGCAAAATCAGATGGGTGCGGCCATCGGCTTGGATGCTGAACAGATAGACGTAGGTATCGCGGTTGGTGCTCAGGGTAATGGCAATCGGTTCTCCAGGCCGGTAGATGGGGTTCGACCCGCGCCGATCCAGCTCCAAATTGACCTGCAAGTCAGAAGGAACGGGGTTGACGATGATGGAGCGGGTGCCAATCTCCAACTGAGCAGTGTCGGCCAGTTGCAGCCTTTGCAAGGGGGGGTAAATGCCCAAGGTTTGCGGAAAAACAGCGGTGGCCGGAGCTACAGACAACCCCAGAGCCAAGGGTAGGAAAAGCAGTTTGGCGTTCATTGTTCAACACCGGATCAAGGGTTATGTTCATCCTAGGAACGGGCCCAGGTGGAGCGGCTCAGGCTTTGCGCAATCTCCAATCTCCTGCCGCGGCAGTTTCTCCTACTGCAGATGGCATCACCGAGGGGAAAAAAACGCTGCAGCGGCGAGGGCACGGCTCCCTTCTCGGCATCTGGAGGAACGTAGCTGAGAAGGGCTAAGCTGCAAATAAGGGATCCCTTCCTCGCGCCAGATTCCAAGTCAACCCCCAACCGGCTTATGGCTCACGACAGCTACCAAGAGGGCATCGCGGCGGTACAAGCGGGAGATTTCCAGTCGGCCATGCGGGCGTTTCGGCAAGCAGTTGCTGCCGACCCAACCCACACCGAAGCTCGGTACAAACTGGCCTGGGTGCTGGGTATGAGCGGCTACCTGGATCCGGCCTTGGCAGAGCTGGAAGCCGTTTTGGCGGCAGATCCCAACCATGTGGCAGCCCATTACAATCGAGGGGCCCTCCTGTTGCAAAAGGCCCAACTGGAAGCAGATGAGGATGGCCAAATCGAGCTATCCGTTCTGCAGCAGGCGGAAGCAGCCTTTCAAGCGGTGATGCGCTTGGATCCCACCGATCAGCGAGCCTTTGCTTTTCTCAATTTGGTCAGGCGGGCCATTCGCAACCACCAGCCGCCCACCCAGGTCTCTAGCGGCAGTGGCGGGTAAACCCCTGCACCAAGGCTTCAATCGGCGCAATGCTGGGATCCCCGAGTTCGGCCTCTGCTTCTTGAGAGACCTGTCGTACCACTTCTGGGGGCAACTGCAGCCTATCCACCAACTGCCGAAAGGCGTCCAGCTCTTCCACATTCACCACGGGTTCTTCCGGGCTGCGGGCGCTGGCCGCAATCACCAGGTAGCCCAACTTGAGGATGAGACGCTTCTCGGCCTCATCGTTGACTTTGGACAGCACCTCTGCCAACGGGACTTGCTGCACCAAATACTGGCGGATCTCCTGCGCTAAGCTGGCCTGCTGGCCGGGATGCGAAGCAAAATGCCGCGAGAGTTGCTGGGCGATGAGCTCCACTTCCGCAACCTCCAGCGCGCCATCAGACCAGGCCATCGCGGTGACAGCTCGCAGCAGATTCATTTGCTTGGGGGTAATGCCGGGCGGGGATGGAGTGGGCATATATCCTCCTGGGGTGGCTCATCTGCCAGTTTAGAAGCGGATCCCAGACCATTTCGGTTAAGTTTGGTGTCTGCTCGATGGCTCTTTCCAACCCGATTCAGACACTCACTTCCTGCTTCACCCCGGCCCCTCTCCCCAAGAGAGAGGGAAGCGCTTGGGCGTCCTACCAGTCGCATGCTCTGTGTAGCCCAAGGCGCAGGGGCAACGCATCGGAGAATGAGTCTCTTGGCTCAATCAGCCTAGCCCGCGGAACTGCTCCCACTGAGCGGGGGTAAAGGTGCGCAGAGCCAAAGCATGGAGGCGGCCATCCTGTAAATAGGTTTTCAAGGCCTCATTCACCAGCCGATGCTGCTTGATCAGGGGCAGGCCCTGAAATTGCTCGGCCACTACAATGGCCTGAAAGTGGCTGCCATCGCCGACAGTGTCTTCCACCTGCACCCTTGCGCCGGGCAGGGCAGCCTGTAGCAACGCCTCGATTTCTCGTGGATCCATGCGCTGTTGTCCCCATGGTCTGTTCAAATGTGTGCCGGAGCTCAAGATCCCGTTTCGGATCTCAACCTGCTCATCCATCACCCTAGACGCTTCTGGGGTAAAACGGGATCCCTTCCTCTGCTCTGCAGGTGGGATGGCTCAGAACCAGAACCTCGGTGATGGGACCGCGTTTGTGGCCCTGGCAGTTGATGGCACGGCTGGCAACGATGGTTTGGATGGGGTAATCCCGGTACAGCTCCCGCACAAAGGGGCAATCGGAATTGGAGAGCAGCACCTGCACCCCTCGGTCGGCCAACGTCCCAAATACCTCTCGCAGGCGGATTTGTTCGGTTTCGCCAAACGCAAACCGGCTGTAGGCGGTGAAGCTGCTGCTGGCAGACAGCGGATGGTAAGGAGGATCCAGATAGACAAAATCTCCGGGTTCGGCCCGTTCCAGCACCTGCCAAAACGGCTGCACCGCGATCTCTACGCCCTGTAAAACTCGTGCCACGGCCCGCAGGTTCTCCGCGTCGCAAATGCGGGGATGACGGTAACGGCCCAGAGGGACATTAAACTCTCCCCGCGAGTTTTCCCGGTAGAGGCCGTTGAAACAGGTTTTGTTTAGGTAAATCAGCCGTGCCGCCCGTTGCACCGGATCCGCAAAACGAGTTGCGCGGATCGTGTAGTAGTGCTCCCGGCTGTGGTGGGCTTGGTGGTGGCTGAGCAGGGCAATGATCTCCTCCACTCGATCCCGCAGGCAGCAATATACATTCACCAGCTCAGGGTTGATATCCGACAACACAAAGCGCCGCGGGATCCCTTGGGCCAGATGAAAAAAGACCGCTCCACCCCCCAAAAAGGGCTCGTGATAGGTGTTCCAGTTGCGCGGGAAAAAGGGTTCGTATTGGCTGAGCAGTTGCCCTTTCCCCCCTGCCCATTTTAGGAAGGGACGCGCTCGAACGGCTGGTGCTGCCGGGGCGGGGTTTGGACTCCCGCGTTCTTCCCAACGCAAAGCCCCGCCTTTGCTCGGGCTGAGGCCGTGAACGGGCGGACAAGGGTAGGAAGGTATCTGGCCGTTCATTGGTGTTTACTTTTTTACCTTCTAAGTGCTCCGCGCTGCTAGCGCCCTCACCCCCGGCCCCTCTCCCGGAGGGAGTCAGCCCTCACCCCCGGCCCCTCTCCCGGAGGGAGAGGGGAGTTAGGGGTAGCGCTCCACCTCGCCAGTGCGTTCGCGGCGGCGTTGCGTAGCAATAACGACGTAGAGAAACGTTTCATTGACTACAAAACCTGAGGTGTTGGGCAAATGATGCTGGGCGGGGGGTAACGGTTCTGGGAGCAGTATTCCCTCTCTGCAGTGAATGGGCTAGGACTGCATTTGGCTCATCGCCTCTAGGTCCAACACTTTGGCCACCTGTTCCGGGCTCATCAAGTTGCGCTCCAACAGGATTTGGCGGATGGGTTTGCCGGTTTCCAGGGAGAGCTTGGCTATCTCTGCCGCCTGCAAATAGCCAATGTAGGGGTTGAGGGCGGTCACCAGAGCGAGGGTTCCTTCCGCATAGCTGCGGCACCGCTCCGGGTAGGGGATGATGCCTTGAATGCAGCGCTCGGCGAAGACCCGCAGGCTGTTGTTCAAGATCTGCAGGCTGTGCAGAAGGTCGTAGGCGATGAGGGGCATCATCACGTTCAGCTCAAATTGCCCCGCCTGAGCACAGAGGGTGATGGCGGTGTCCAGCCCGATCACCTGGAAGCAGACCATGTTCAGCATCTCGGCCAGCACCGGGTTGTACTTGCCGGGCATGATGGAGGAGCCGGGCTGCACCGGCGGCAGTTGAATCTCCTTGAGGCCGGTCTTGGGGCCGGAATCCATCAGCCGCAGGTCATTGGCCAGTTTGATGCCGTCCTGGGCCAGGTTGCGCAGGGATCCCGACAGGTGCACAAAGGGGGCCATGCTCTGCATCGCTGCCATGGGATGGGGAGCCGGGGTGAGGGGCAACTGGGTGTAATCCGCCAGCCGCTGCACCACCTGTTGTCGGTACTGGGGGGGGGTGTTGAGGCCGGTGCCGACCGCGCTGCCCCCCAACCCTAAGCTGCACAGAGCCTGGCTGGCCTCCTCGATCCAGCGGCGGTGCTGGGCAAAGATGGCCGCATAGGCCCCAAAGCTGTCCCCCAGCCTTACAGGGACAGCATCCTGTAAATGGGTGCGACCGGCTTTGAGGATGCCGCGAAACTCTTGGGCCTTCTGCTCCAGTGCCGCCACCAGGTTGTCCAGTGTGACCAACAGATCCCGCCGCACCCGCGACAGGGCGGCCAGGCGGATGGCGGTGGGGATCACGTCGTTGGTGGACTGGCCGTAGTTGACGTGGTCGTTGGGGCTGACCCGCTCGTAGCGTCCCTTGGGCTCCCCCAGGATCTCCAAAGCCCGGTTGGCCAGCACCTCGTTCACATTCATGTGGTGAGAGGTGCCCGCCCCCGCCTGGTACACATCCACCACAAATTGATCCCGCAGAGATCCCTGGAGGATCTCGTCTGCTGCTTGGACAATCGCCTTGGCCACCTCTGCCGGAATGCAGCCCAGCTCGCCGTTGACTTCAGCCGCCGCCTTTTTGATCAGCACACAGGCTTCCACGTACTCTGGCAGAGGCCTGAGGCCGCTGATGGGAAAGTTCTCCAGGGCGCGGGCGGTTTGGATGCCGTAGTAAACCGATTGGGGCAGTTGTCGCTCCCCCATCGAGTCTCGTTCGCTGCGCACTTGCGGCGGAGTAGTCTCTGGAACCATGGCCGGATGATGTTTGGGGGCCGCCGCTTCAGCCGGCAGGCAGGGATCCCTTTTCCTGGAGGGCGGCCAACTGTTGGCCGATGCGCTCGTTGTTTTCCGCCAAAACCAGTACCATGGCCGCGCAGGCCAGATGGACTCCGGCCCGAAATTCCGCCGAAGACTTGTACTGGATCAGCGCCTCGCTATCCCCCTCCCGCGGGCTCAAGATGAGCTGAACCGACTTCTGGGCCAGGTCTTTTAGTTCCCGTTCCGTTAAACCCAGTTGCACCGCTTTTGCCCTCCCTGCTGGCCGACAAACAACCCTCGATCCCGTCCGGATCGCTGCTTTGGTTATCCTACCGCGGAACCTGACCGGATCCCAGGTGAGCGAGCCTTGACAACTCTTGACAGCTCTAGAAGGAGATAGAAAATGCCAGCTAGTATAGGTGCAGCATGCCTTGGCCGGCGGGCCGACAGCCGCTTGGAGAGTTCAAGTCTGTGGGTCGGCGCCGCCCAAAAGGCGTCTGCTTCTTTTGGCATTTGTCTTTGTCCTGCGTTCCGTTCAGAGAGGAAAACTTGTCCGTAGAGCGTCCACTTGACCGCTTTCCCCGCAAGCAGCGTGCAGAGCTGCCGGCCATCAACGAGCGCATCCGCTTCCCCAAAATCCGCCTCATCGATACCGACGGCACCCAGTTGGGGATCATGAGCCCGCGCGAAGCCCTGCGCCTGGCCGAAGAAAAAGACCTAGACCTGGTCTTGGTGAGCGACAAAGCGGATCCCCCCGTCTGCCGCATCATGGACTACGGCAAGTTCAAGTTTGAGAAGGAGAAAAAAGAGCGGGAGGCCCGCAAAAAACAACACACTGCCGAGATCAAGGAAGTGAAGTTTCGCTATAACATCGGCGAGCACGACTACCACGTGCGCCTGCGCAGCGCCCAACAGTTCTTGGGGGATGGAGACAAGGTGAAAGCCACGGTGATGTTTCGCGGTCGCGAGGCCCAGCACGCCGAGTTGGGGGAAGAACTGCTGCAGCGCTTGTTCAAAGACCTAGAAGGCGTAGCGGAAATGCAGCAGCCTCCCCAAAAGGAAGGGCGCAACATCACGATGATCCTCTCCCCGAAAAAATCCACCTGAGGAGGGATCCCGCCATGCCTCTTGCTGTTGGGGATCCCGCGCCGGAGTTCACCTTGCCCGATGCCGAGGGCAACTTGATCAGCTTGAGCCAGTTGCGGGGCCGGCGGGTGGTGCTCTATTTTTACCCGCGGGACAACACCCCCGGCTGCACCCAAGAAGCCTGTGGCTTTCGGGATGCCTACGCCGAGTATCAGGCCCAGGGGATCCACATCTTGGGGGTGAGCGCCGACGATGCCCGTTCCCACCAAAAATTTGCCCAGAAACTGCAGCTCCCTTTTCCGCTGTTGGTGGACGAGGGGGCCAAGGTGGCCACCGCCTACGGCGTCTATGGCCCGAAAAAGTTCATGGGCAAAGTCTATAACGGCATCCACCGCACCACCTTTGTCATCGATCCGGAGGGGAAGATCGAGGCCGTCATCACCAAGGTTAAGGTGGAGACTCACGCGGCGGAGCTGCTCCAGCAGTTGACCGGCTCCTAGTCTCTCCATTGGTGGGTGCAGGGGGAGCAGCCCTGTCGGCAAAGGTGCCGAGATTAGGACAAGAAGAGAGCGGGCAGGGGATATAACGATACAAAGTGCCGGTATGGATTCCCCTGGGGCCGTGTCCCGACGCACCCGTACCACCAAGTCCATTCACGACAGCTACCAAGTTTTGGGTTTGGCTGGCCAAGGGCAGTATGGGCGCGTGTTTTGCGCCCGGCCCCGCCAAGGGGGGGAGCTGGTGGCCCTCAAGGAGCTGCCGGCGGAGCGTTTCCCCACCCCCAACCTGCTGCGGGAGCTGCGCTACTTGCTGACGTTGAACCACCCCAATATCACCCGCTGCTACGCCCTCGAACATGCCCGCGAGGGGCGGTATTTGGTGTTGGAGTACTGCGAGGGGGGCACGCTGCGGGAGCTGATCGACCAGGTGGAGCGGGGGCTGTGGCTGCCGGTCAAGCAGGTTTTGGGCTTTGTGGATCAGATCTTGGCCGGGCTGGATCATGCCCATCGCCAGGGGGTGATCCACTGCGATGTGAAGCCGGAGAACATTTTGCTCAAGCCCACACCCCAGGGCTGGCAACTGAAGCTGACGGACTTTGGCATCGCCCGCCACCCCCAACCTGCCCCCGGCGAGATCGCCGCCACCGGCTCGCCGGCCTACATGGCGCCAGAGCGGTTCTACGGCCAGTTTGGCCCCGCTTCTGACCTCTACGCGGTGGGGATCATCCTCCTGGAGCTGTTGACGGGTCAGCGGCCCTTTTCCGGCTCCCCCAGCCAGTTGATGCACGCCCACCTCAACCAGCCGTTTGTCTGCCCAGAAGGGATCCCGGCCCCGCTGCAGGAACTGCTGGAGATCACGTTGCGCAAATTGCCCTTGCGGCGGTTTCGCACGGCGGCGCAGATGCGCTCAGCTCTGGCGGTGTTTGCTCAGGAGTGGCAGGAGCCAGCCAGTTGTTGGGTTGGCCCGCACCTGTCCAGGCGATCCCCCCCCGGCCTGCAGGTCTGGGATCTGCCGGATCCGGGTTTTGTGGGCGGTGGCGGGATGGAGTCCCCGCCTGAGCAAAAGTTCTACATCTGCGAGGATCCCAGTGGCTGCCGTTCCCCGCTGCTGTTGCGAGTGACCTCCCAGAAGCTGGAGTGGCTGGAGCTGCAGACCCTTGCCTCAGGAGCGCCGCCTCTGGCCTGTTTCTCCTTGGCCGAACCGTTGCGGCAAGTGCTGCCTTTGCCGAGCTTCCCGGAGGCTTTGGCTTTTTCCAAAAGCAGCCTTTTGCACCTGAGTCCCGCGCGCATCCGTACCCTGCTGAGTTTTGCGGAGGATTGGCAGGCCACCTGGCTGGCAAAGCGGCAGGAGTTGGTCTGGGCCACCGCCCAAGAGCTGGGGGCTGTGCAGTGGCAGCCGACCGGGCCCCAGCCTTTCCCCGATTCCCATCGCTACTTTCGTTGGCCTGGCCCGCAGCCGGCTGGGACGGGATCCCTGCCCCGCTTGCTGGCCCTCTCGGATTATCTGGTTTTGCTGACCGGTGCGGGGCGGCAGTGGGTGCAGATGAGCCTTGTGCCTTATCCCACCGGCTTGCCTTTGCAGCCGGGATCCCAGCCGCTGCGCTATCGCCTACCCCTGGATCCCCAAGGGATGGCGGTCAGCCTGGGGGAACGGCTGCTCTTTGCGGCCCAGCAGGGTTGCTGCCCCTACCTCGACTCGGTGCAGGTGAATCCGCTGCGGGTGCGCCGCTGGTTTTTGAGAGGGTGGCCTGTCCAGATGGTCCAAGCCCCTTGGGGTCTGCTGCTGCTGTGTCGGGAGGGAGAAGAGTTCTCGTCCCTCTGGCTGTACGGCGAAGGGGGGGATCCCTTGGCCCAGGTGGCCGTGCCCGTCGGATCTGAAGTGTTGCAGGTGGGGCAAAAGGGGCTGGTCTGGCTGCAGGTGCTGACAGCCGGGCAGTCACAGCGCTTCCAGCTTTGGCAATTGGATCTCAACCAGTTGCCTGTGGATGGCCATACTGCCGAGGTGATCCCCTTGGAGTGAACGACTCCCGACACTCATCTTCGTTGAGTAAACACAATTCACCAATACAGTGCCGGGCTTCCCGCCGATTAAGCTAAAGACAGGACAGCCAACCCGGCACAAGGAAAATTCTTAAAAAAATTCTTGAGGTCGTCTTTTAGATCGTATTTTGGCCTCGGCCTGCCCAACTCCCGACGGTAGTGAGTTTTGTATTGCGCTGATCGTGTTGATGTTGTTGTGGAGGACGTCTTGCCATGGGTCAACATCTGCCAGAACCCTCTGCCCTGGGGGAGGATCCCAGCTTGTTGGTGGAGCGGCTGCGACGCAAAGAGGGCCGTTGGCTGGATTGGGCCAAGGCCTGCCAAAGCTTGCAGCAACAGAAAATGACTCCCCAGGCCATCTTTGAGGCGACTGGGCTTGAGCCCGCCCAGCAAAATCAGATCATCGTCGCCGCCCAGGTTTACGAGGGGATGGCCAAAGCCGGCGCCAGCCCGGCGGTTCTGGAGCATTTTGCCCACCGAGGCAGCGATATCCTCTACGAGCTGCGCATCCTCTCGCCACAGGATCGGGTTCGGGTGGCGGAATTCGTCCTCAACCGCCATTTGAATGTCGATGAAGCTCATGAGATCGCCCGTGCCGTGAAAAATTACGCCCAACTGCAACGGCTTCCGGACGGGTTTACGGATCACCCCGGCGATGCGGTGGCCTATCAAGCCTGGAGAACGGCCCAGCAAACCCGCGATCTGCAGGAGCGCACTCGGGCTATCGGTCGAGCGTTTCGGTATGTCCATAGCGATACAGCCCGCCAGCAGGTGGAGCAGCTCCTATCCACGGTTGCTGCCAGCTCCCGACCCCAACGCAGCGTTTTGCCCAAGCTGTCTGTGTTTCGCCTGGAAGAAGATCTGCCGCGCCTGCTGCCGGTGGCCGGATCCCTGCCCCTGGCGACCGACATCTGGGAACAGATCCCTGCCGGCGAGCCCCAAGGGCCTTTTGGCTGGGTCACCAGCCCGGCGGAGCAGACTTGGATGGCCTTGCCCGCTTGGCCGGTGATGCAAAAGGCCGGGGATCCGGTCGTCCTACCAGTAGAAAACGGGCTGCTGGGATCCCTGTTGGGCTTGCCGGTAGCCCCTGAGGAAGAACGGGATCCGGTCTTGCTGGTGGTGGATCGCGCTGTTCGGGTTTGGGAAGGAACGGCGGGATTTTTCCTGCTGGATCGGGCTGGACTGGTGGCAGTGGAGTGGATTGAGGATTCACCCTCCTCTCCCCTGTTGGGCCAGGTGCTGCTGGCCGTGCGCCCACCGCGGGTTTTCGATGAGGAGCTGGCTCAGGATCCCTGGCAGTTGGAAGAATAGGCCATCGCAGTGGCCTAGTTGAGCAGAGCCAAGTTATCCCGATGCACAGCGGTATCGACCCCCTCGTAGCCCAGAATGTGAGGGATCTCGGCAGTTTTTTTGCCCTTGATCTGCCGCAGTTCTGCGGCGCTGTAGTTCACCAGACCCCGTGCCACCTCCTGACCGCTGGGATCGCACAGGCGCACGGCGGCCCCCGCCTCAAATTCCCCAGAAACGGCCGTGATCCCTGCCGGCAGCAGCGAACGTCCTTGCTGGCACACCGCCCGTACCGCCCCCTCATCCAAAGTCAAAGATCCCTCGGGGATGAGGCCATAGGCAATCCATCGCTTGCGGGCGCTGGCGGGCTGGGGAGCCGGATCAAAGCGGGTGCCGATGGCCTCGCCGGCCAGAATGGCCGGGATCTGCTCAGGCCGTTTGCCGTTGGTGATCACCACCGTGACGCCTGCGGCTGTAGCAATTTGAGCAGCGGTTAGCTTGGTGGCCATGCCGCCGGTGCCCCAGCCGCTTTTTCCCTGGGCTTCGGCCTTCACCTGGAGAGGGATCCCGGGCAACACCCGCTCGATGGGCTCAGCAGACGGATCCCGGTTGGGGTCAGCCGAATAGAGCTTGTCCACATCGGTGAGCAAGATGAGCCACTTGGCCTGCACCATGCTGGCCACCAACGCCGAAAGCGAGTCGTTGTCGCCGAATTTCAGCTCCTCCACTGCCACGGTGTCGTTTTCGTTGACGATGGGGATAACCCCCATCTGCAGCAGTTGGGCAAACGTGCGATTGGCGTTCACGTAGCGGCTGCGCTCTACCAGATCGCCGCGGGTGAGCAAAACTTGGGCAATCGGCTGGTTGAGAGCCGAGAAGAGGTCATCGTAAAGGCGGATCAGCCGTCCCTGCCCCACCGCAGCCACCGCCTGCTTTTCGGCAATGGCCGTCGGTCGTTGCCGCCAGCCCAGGCGAGCACAACCTACCCCCACCGCTCCGGAGGAGACCAAGATCACCGCGTACCCCTGCCTGCGCAAGTGGGTTAGTACCTCCACCAGCGGCCCCAGCACCGAAAGGCGCAACAGGCCGGTTTGCGTGTCCGTCAGGCTGGAGGTGCCGATCTTCACCACCACCGTCACGTCTGTTGTTGCCATCCCCCTCCTCAACCCATCCCTATCTCACCATAGCGGAGGGCCATCGCTTGCCCTCAGAGTCACCACAGGCGAGAATAAAAACAGTCGAGAAAGCCATCCTCAAGCTCATCTTTCTGTCTGCCTGTGAATCCTGTTCGCACCCTCGCCGCCACCAAAGCGACCTTTTTCAGCGCCTACCCTCGCCCGATCAACGCCGTCTATCGGCGGGTGGTGGAAGAGTTGCTGGTGGAGCTGCACCTGACCACCGTCAACAGTGCCTTCACCTACGACCCGTTTTTTGCTTTGGGGCTGGTCACCCTCTACGAGGGGCTGATGGAAGCTTACCACCCCCCTGAACAGCGAGAGGCCATTTTCAACGCCCTCTGTAAGGCTCTCCACCTCAAGCCGGAGGTGTTGCGCAAGAATGCCGGCGATCTGCTCGAGTTGATGCGCAGCGGGGATCCACGCCAAAGACTGGATCTCCTTTGTCTCAAACCGGGGGCGGAAGATGTGGGCGGGTTGAAAGCCATTTTGGAGCGCATGACCCAGCCTCCCTATGCCTACAGCCGGGTTTTGGCGGTTGGCCTTTACACAGCCTATGAAGTTGTAGCCAAGTCCCTTTTCAAAGAACCGGAAGAGCGCACCCGTCGCTTTTTGGAGGATGTGGTGGGCAAGCTGCCCTTCTCGGCAGAGCGGGTGAAAAAAGATCTGGAGCTCTACCGCAGCAGCTTGGATCGCATGAAGCAGGCGCGGGCCATTGTCGAAGAAATGGTGAAAGCCGCCCGACGCCAGCAGGAACGTCGCCAATCGACCGCCTCTTTGCCCGAGACTTCCGTTGCCGATCCCAAAGAACCCAGCAGCTAGGCCAAGTAGCCAGCCCAGGCTTCCACCACCTCGGGGGAACCGTACCAGCGCCGCCCACCTCGACCCGAATGGTAACAGTTGGGCAGGGTTAGGTTGACAGCCCCCTGTAAGTGGGCAGCCTGGATGGGGGTAATGCCGTCGCCCCACAGCTCTCCTTGGCCGGCGGTGAGCCAATAGCTGTTGTAGGCCAGCCAAGCCAGATAATGCTCTTGCCGCCACAGGGATCCCAGCTTCAACCTCTGCCCTTGGATAGCCTTGCCCGCCACACACACGTATTTGATCTGCGGCCAAAAGGCCCCCGGATAGTGGGTGTTGACAAAGTCCAAATTGCGCCTTGTCCAGCGCTCGCGGCTGGTGTGAGGGGATCCGAGGCTGATCAAGGTCGAGACGTGCTCCCGCCCCTGCCACACCTGTCCCCCATAGGGCACGGATCCCAGGTAGATGCGGGCAATCCAGCCGCCGGCGGAGTGGGCCACCAGGTTAACCCGCTCAACCCCAAACTCGGCCTGGGTGCGCCGAATGGTGGCCTGCAGAGCCCGTAAGATGGGCGTGACGGGCCTTCCCCCCAGTGTGGGAAACCAACTGCGCACCTGCAACGGCACCACCCGCGCCGCATAGCCGCGGGCCTCCAGCGCTTGGCGCAAAGGCTCGTATTCCGCCGCGCCCGCCAGATAACCGGGCAGGATCACCAGGGGAGCCATGGGCTAGCGGGGATACCAAAACATGCCTTTGATCCCCTCGGGGTCGGGGGTAAAGCCCAGCCGTTCGTAAAAGCTGACCACCCCCTGATCGGCAAAAAGGGTGATGTTGCTGATGTCTTGGGCGCGCAGCTCGTGGATTACCTTTTCCATCAGCCGTCTGCCCAGACCCCTGCCCTGGAAATCGGGATGCACCACCACATCCCAGATGGTGGCATTGAAGGCATGGTCAGATGTCGCGCGGGCAAAGCCGATGAGGCGACGATAGCTGCCCCGCTGCAGCCACATCGACACCACCAAGAAGCTGTGCTGCAGGGCTTTTTTCACTTTGTGCATGGGGCGACGCGACCAACCCACTGCATCGCAGAGTTCCTCCAGCTCGTACAGATCCAAGTTGGGATCCAAGCTGAAGAGGATAGTCTCCCCTCGGACCACTACTGTTTCCTGGCGACGGTCGGCCTTGGCTGTTTGCGCCGGCTCTTTGGTTGTAGCAGCCCCTGTTGACCCGAACAGGCCCTTCCAAAAGCTCATGTGAATCGCTGCGGAGTGAAAGCCCACCGCTGGGTTTGGGTGAGCGTGTCCCCAGTATAGCCAGGATCGGCAGCGAAAATGGCCGATCTGCCTAGGTGCTTCCGCGCAGGTTTGGGACGAGCCTTTGTTGGAGACTGAGAATGGAAAGTCTGGGCAAACCTATGGCTCCTCCCGGCACTGGCACCCTCGTCAATGCCCTGGCCATCCTGGTGGGCAGCGGCCTCGGCTGGGGCATGGGCAGCCGCCTGCCCGAACGCATGAGCCAAACCCTCTTGCAAGCGATGGGAGCCCTGGTGTTGGTCTTGGGGATCCAAATGGCTCTGACCCTCAGCAGTGCCGCCCAAACGCTAACGGTTTTGGTGGCCCTGGTGTCAGGAGCGGTGCTGGGGGAGTGGATCGACATCGAGGCCGCCTTCGAGCGGGTTGGCCAGGCCCTGGAGAAGCAGGTAAGCCGCCGGCTGGGTCCCAGCCCCATTACCCGCGCCTTTGTTGCCACCAGCATTCTGTTTGTGGTCGGCCCCATGACGTTGCTGGGATCCATCCGGGATGGCTTAGGGGATCCCTCGCTGTTGTTGGTGAAAGCGGCGTTGGATGGGATCGCCACCCTCGCCTTCGCCGCCAGCCTGGGCTGGGGCACCCTATTTTCGGCGCTGCCGGTGCTCTTGGTGCAGGGGGGAGTGGCCTTGTTGGCGCGGCAGTTGCAGCCGCTGTTGCGCCCAGACCTGATGGCGGCCCTAGAGGCCACCGGTGGGATCCTGATCTTGAGCATTGGCCTGAACCTGCTCGGCCTGGCCCGCCTGCGGGTGGCCAACCTGCTACCGGCTCTGTTGATCGTGGAGCTGCTGGTGGGGTTTTTCCCCGTTTGGGATCTCCGTTTCTAGTTTTCCCGGTCGGCGCTATTCCTACGCAACGCTGTCGCGAACGCGCCGCTCTAACTCCCCTCTCCCTCAGGGAGATGGGAGTTAGCTGTCTCTTATCAAAAGCTGACGCGG
>NZ_JANSJJ010000305.1:0-500 GCF_047502715.1 Synechococcus sp. H55.10 | reverse complement strand
GAGTTTACTACCTTTGATGTTCCCTCCTAAACTTTTCCCAAGTGTTAGGAAGGTAAAGAACAGGCAGCGAGGGATCCCGGTTTTGTCGGCGGCAACCTCTGCTGCAGACTTCATCTTTGGCCCTTGGGACTTTGGCCTATGCAAACTTCGCTAGATCGCACCTCCACCCGCTCTGGCATTCGCTTACTGTTGTTTGCTCAGGGTCGAGCCAATATCGAGGAACTGGCGGAGCAATTGCGTCGGCACATCCAGGGGCTGCCCGGCCAGTATCCTGCCCATCTGAAGGTGGTACCGCTGGAGGAGCACCCCTACCTAGCAGAGCACTACAAGTTAGTGGTGACGCCAGCCTTGGTGAAAGCGGAGCCTCTGCCGGCTCAGGTCTTGGCAGGCGAAGATCTGGCGACGGAGTTGGAAGTGTGGTGGCCCCTCTGGCAGGGTCAGGCGGCTTTGGTTTCCCACCAGGAAGAGGCGGGTCAAGATCCTGCTCCTCCCCCAACCAC
>NZ_JANSJJ010000304.1:0-500 GCF_047502715.1 Synechococcus sp. H55.10 | reverse complement strand
GGGTATAGGGGTCGTACACCACAGTTGCCCGGTAGCCGCGGAAAGCCACGTAGCTGGCCAAAGACTCCACCAGGCGCAGACGCGCCAAGTCCATCAGGGAGCAACGTGCCAACTTCTTTAGGTTGGGCCAAGCTCCGATAATGTTGTAGCCATCAACCCATAAAACGGTGGGGAAGGAAGCTTGCATGCATAGTGGCAGATCCCTTGCCTAGGATCGCACCAATTGGTATCGGTTTGCAGCCGTATCTTAATCCCTATCAAAGAGCGCCGTAAAGCCCCTCTTGAGGCTGTCCCGCTCACAGTCTTGGGCTTGCAAGTCCTCACGGAAAGCAACCGTAAGGGATCCGCCTCAGACACAAAGCTTTCGTCTATGAGGCTTCCCTCGAGCGGTTGGGTGTTACTTTTCGCCTGAGTTCGGCCGCAGGTTTGGCGAGAAGACCATTTTCACCGCACCCGAGCCAGCAAGTTAAGATGTGTTACGAGATCCGTTGGGGCTTCTA
>NZ_JANSJJ010000303.1:0-502 GCF_047502715.1 Synechococcus sp. H55.10 | reverse complement strand
CTTCCCAGGGGCGCAGCTCCAAACCCTCCTCTCCTGCTTCCGGCTCCAGCAGGATCAGTTCGCCGTGATCGGCCAAGTATCGCAGCCAACTGGTCTTGACACCGTAGGGGCGATTGTCGTGGTTGCCCTCAATGGCCAAGACGGGGATCCCGGCCTGCTTTAGCTCCCGCAAGACAATCTGGGCTTGGTTGAGGACGCCAGGCTGAATTTGCCGATGCTCAAACAGATCCCCGGCGATGAGGACAAAATCCACCGGGTTCTGGATGGCATGGCGGCGCACCACATCCCGAAAGGCCAAAAAGAAATCTTTGCTCCGCTCCGGGCTGTTGTAGCGGTCGTAGCCCAGATGCACATCGGCTAGATGCAAAAAGGTGCAGGTAGAAGTGGCCATCGCCCGAACCTGCCAGCAAATTGCCCACAGTTTAGCTTAATCGGCGGGAAGCCCCGCACTGTAGGGGTGAACTGTGTTTACCCAAGAGCCAATCAGTGTCGGGATGAAAGC
>NZ_JANSJJ010000302.1:0-26535 GCF_047502715.1 Synechococcus sp. H55.10 | reverse complement strand
AGGGGGACAGGAGCGCGAATTCTATACCTGCCTGTGTATGCGCCGGAATTGAATCCTATTGAGATGATGTGGTCGGTTTTGAAGCATTTTATTCGGCAGTTTTCCAGAGTTGGGAAGTATAGCCTGGAGCAGATAGTGCAGACTTCTTTACTACTGATTAATCCATCCTGCTTCCGAAGTTGGTTTGCTAAGTGTTGCTACTGTACCCCTTGATTCTTTAACAGGCTGTGCAAGGCAGCAAGAGCAGGGGTAAAGGTGGTGGTGCTGCCTGCCTACAGCTCGCAGACTTGTCACCGGTGTTTGTGGATTGGCCAGCGGGAAGGGAAGCGTTTTCGTTGTGTGAACCCGGCCTGTGGCTGGGAAGGGGATGCAGATTTGAACGGTGCCAACGTCATTGCACTTTTGGTGGCTGCCATAAACCAGCCTGGAGGTCCGTGGTTGGCTTGCCAACTGCAGGGCTACTGTTCGCGTCAGCGGCGCGTAGCGCTAAAACCCCACCCGCCTATGCGGTGAGGTAGTTTATCGATAGCAGGGAGGGCACTGCTGAACCTTGGCAGGGCAACTGGCTGGACTAGTCAGCCGCGGGATCCCTGCGAAGGTGGGTGGACAAGTCGGGGCAAGTCTCCAAGCTGGCCGCCCACTCACCAATGAGGGCGTTGACCCAGTGGGGCAGCTCGTCGTGAGCGCAGTGACCCACCCCTGGCAGCTTCACCAAGGTAAGAGCCGGCTGCCAGCGCTTGAATTGGTCTGCCAAAAAGCTGGGCACCGCCGGATCTTCTTGGCCCCAGAGGAGCAAAATCGGCATTTTGAGGGTGGGCAGCAGGCGCTTGGGGCTGTCGAAGCGGCGGCAAAGGATGGCCCTCAGGCTATCCAAAAACACGTGGGCTGCCCCCGGCTCAAAGGCTGGCCTCTGGAAGATCTGCACCAGCTCGTCGTCCACCTGCTCGTCTCGCTTGTAGACGTTTTTGATCCAAGCCCGCAGCACCTCGGTTTGTCGCAGCCAGTTAAACAAATGGGGATAGGTGAGCGGGCAGCCCAAAACAGCCAGGATCCCTTCGCAAAGGGCTTGAACCAGGGCATCCCAAGGAGAGGGCAATTCTTCCGGGTGAGGCCCATCGGCACAACTGATCAAGCACAAACCCTTCACCATCTGGGGATAGCGGGCAGCAGCAATGACCCCCACCAGGCCCCCAATGGAATGGCCTACCAAGAGGCTGGGCTGCTGGATGTGAGTTCGCCAAAACTCGTACACCTGCTCTACCCACAGGTCAACGCTGTAGGCGATCTCCGGCTTGGCGCTTTTCCCAAATCCCAGCAAGTCAAGGGCATAGACGGGGCGCTGGGATCCCAAGGGAACAATGTTATGGCGCCAATGGCCCACCGAGGCTCCCAAGCCATGGATCAAGATGGCCGGAGCCGCCGTCAAGTTCACCTGGCCCTTGGAGGTTTGGGCGCGACTGGGGGTGTAGGTGAAATGGATAGACCAGCCACGCCAGAGCCAGGTTTGGGAATGGCCATAGCGAGGGAGCACGGCAAGGGGATCCCTGTTGCCGACCGAAGAGGGGGGCGGCGCGAGGGGAGGGGAGCTTGCCCCGCCGACAGCAGCAGAGGGAGAAAAGTTGGGTTCAGGCAAGGGAGGAGCGTGTGACAACAACAGGCCCATCTCCACCAGCATAGACCGATCTTAGCGGCTGCTTCGGGGCGTCTAGAGTGGAACTAAAGGGGCGTCTCTCTCAGGTAACCCTTTTGAGCACAGCTTTTCTGGACGTTCTGCGCGACTTTCCCCGAACAAGACCGCCCGCGTCAGCAGGACGTAGAAAACCCCCCGGCCTGACCATGGCTCCGCCTGTGGATCCCACGATGGCTGAGATGATGGATGAGACAGCTTGGATAGACCCCATTACGGCGGCCAGCTTTCGCCAGATCGACCAAGAGATCGGCCCCCACCCCTGGCAAGGGATCCCCTATGAGATCGTGCGCCGCGCCATCCACGCCACTGCCGATTTTGAGCTGCGGGATCGCTTTGTGTTTAGCCCCACGGCGGTCGAGGTGGGGCTGGCGGCCCTGCGGCAGCAAAGGCCCGTGGTGGTGGATGTGAGGATGGTGGCTGCCGGGATCCAAGCTGGCCTTGAGGCGCAGGGGATCCCGCTCTATTGCGCTTTGGACTGGGTGGAAGACCCCCCCGCGGCAGGGCAAACCCGCACTGCCCAGGGGATGATCCAGGTGGCCCGCCGCTACCCGGAAGCCATCTTTGTTGTCGGCAATGCGCCCACGGCGCTGCTGGCGCTGGTGGAAGAGATTCGGGCAGAGCGGATCCGGCCCAGCCTGGTGATCGGGGTGCCGGTGGGCTTTGTGGCCGTGGAGGAGGCCAAACAGGCGTTGGCGCAAACGGATGTCCCCCAGATTCGGGTGGAGGGCCGCAAAGGCGGATCCCCGGTGGCCGCTGCCATTGTCAATGCTCTGCTGCTGGCCGCCCGCCGGGATCCCATCCCCAACTGACTAGAATTGGAACGATATCTTCAGGCCTTTCCCATGACCCCCGAACAAGAGGAGTGGCTGATCCGCAACCTTCAGCTCCAACAAGAACAGCTTCAAGAGCTGCGGGCCGAACAGCAGCGGGCTGCCGAGCGCTTTGAGGCCCAGATGACGGAAATGCGACAGGCCTTTGCAGCTCAGATCGCCGAGATCCGAGCCGAGCAGCAGCGGGCCGCTGAGCGTTTCTCCGCCGAGATCGCCGAGATCCGGGCCGAACAGCAGCGGGCCGCCGAGCGCTTTGAGGCCCAGATGGCTGCAATGCGAGCCGAGCGGCAGGCCATCGAAGCCCAGCTCCAGACCGAAATCCAGGAGATCCGGGCGTTAATTCAGCACAACCAGGAGCGGATTCGCCAGAACGAAGAGCGGGGAGATGAGCTGGAGAGGGCCATCCAGGAGTCTCGCCGCGATATGCAGGCCGGGTTTGCCGAGCTGAGGGAAGCGCAAGCCATGATGATGGAGCAATTTCGGGAGCGGGATGGCCGCCTGATCGAGGCTCATCTGGGCTTTATTCGGGAAATGCGGGAGATGCAGCGGGAAGTGGCGGAGTTGCGCCTGGATTTTCTCAACCACATGCGCCAGTACCACCCGCCTGTCGAACGCTAGATGGCGAGCCGGTTGCCTCAGCTTGCGGTCGTAGGGGTAGCTGGAGATGGCTCGGTGGCCTCTTGGGCGATCCCCCCCCTCTCCCAAGCGCAAACCCTGGCCGGGCCCCCCAGCCTGCTGCAGCACTTTGCCGACCATCCGGCTCGCCAGATCCGGCTTACTGGATCGGTGGAAAGTTGGATCCCGCTTTTGCAAAAGGAGCTGGCACAGGGATCGCTGGTTTTATTGGCCAGCGGGGATCCCCTGTTTTTTGGGATTGGGCGCCTGCTGACCCAGTATTTCCCGGCGGAGCAACTGGCTTTTTACCCCCAAGTCAGCTCGGTGCAGTTGGCCCTCAACCGCCTGCAGATCCCCTGGCAGGAGGCCACCATTCTCAGTCTGCACGGGCGGGGAATGGAGCCGTTGGAACCCGCTCTCAAACAGGGATCCCCTGTGATTGTGGTGCTTACCGACCCAGAGCACACGCCAGCCAGCTTGGCCCAGTTCATCGCCGACCTGCAGTTGCCGGTGCGCTACCAGGGCTGGGTATGCAGCCAACTGGGATCCCCCCACGAGCAGATCCTGCCTCTGCAGGAAGGTGAGAACTCCGCTTTCCCCAGCCCCAATCTGGTGGTGTTGCGCCGCGTTGACCCGGAACCGGATCCCCGCCGCTGGCCCCTAGTCGGGATCCCCGACGACCAGTTCCACACCTTTCCCGACCAGCCCGGCCTGATCACCAAGCAACCCATCCGCCTGCTCACCCTGGGGGCCTTGCAATTGCCGCGGCAGGGAGTGGTGTGGGATGTCGGGGCCGGCACCGGCTCCGTGGCTGTAGAGATCGCCCGCCTCTCCCCCCAGCTCCAGGTCTATGCCGTTGAGCGCAACGCCATGGGTATTTGTCTCATCCGGCGCAACCGCCAACGCTTCGGCCTGGAGAACCTGCACGTGATCCCCGGGGCAGCGCCCCAGGTGCTGGCCGACTTGCCGGATCCGGATCGGGTGTTGCTGGGGGGAGGCGGCAAAGGGATCCGCGATCTGCTGCCGGTGGTGGCGGCCCGCCTGCAGCCTGAGGGGATCTTGGTGGCCAACTTTGCCACTCTGGAAACCTGCAGCGAAACCCTGCAATCGCTGCGCTCGCAGGGCTGGCAGGTGCGGCTAGAACACATCCAGATCTCCCGCTCCACAGCCCTGGCAGAAGGCACCCGCTTCGCCCCCCTTAACCCCGTTTACCTGCTGCAGGGGATCCCTTCAACTTTGCAATCTCGCTGAACCCCCTCCTTTGGGGTGGGGGGTGAGAGAAAAATTACCCCTCATCCTCCTCGTCGGTGGTGAACCCGGGTCGGTACAGATAGGAGGGGCGATTGGTCTTCTTAATTTGGTCTTTGAGGGATTCTAGGTCGATGTAGCGATCTGCCAAGTTGATCAGTTGGTCGCTGGTCATGGAACGCAAGCTGACCACCTCCACCCGTGCCCCTTGGTAGCTGACGGCATTGACCGCGTAGGCCAAATCCCCATCGCCGCTCACCAGCACTGCCGTCTCGTACCAACGCACCAGCGACAACATGTCCACAGCAATTTCCACATCTAGGTTGGCCCGCTTGGATCCATCGGGCAGTTGGGTCAGCTCTTTGGTAACCACGCGGTAGCCGTTGCGACGCATCCAGAGCAAAAACCCCTGCTGCTTTTCGTTGTTGCGATCGACGCCGGTGTAGAAAAAGGAGCGCAGAAGGGGAGAACGGCCGGTCAGCGTCTTCAGCAGGCGGGTGTAGTCGATCTCAATGCCCAGTTGCAGAGCGGCATAGAACAGATTGGATCCGTCGATGAAGATGGCCACACGACCACGGTTGTCCTGCAACGGATCCGAAGGCTGAAAGCCGGGATCGGGGTCAAGACGCAACATTCGGCTTTTCTTCTCCAAGTGGTTTTGGCAAAGGGATAGAAAAAGGTAAGGTATTAAAGGATATATGAACAAGGCATCGGCAAAAAAAGGCCCTGGCCGGGGAGATACGTCATTTACCCTAGCGCAGGAAACACCCCACCCCTGGAAGACTTCCAAAATCCTAAAGAAAAAATACTTATCGGAGAGCTCTTGCGAATGACAGGCCAACAGGGGGCGCTGCCCTATCGTTTCCCGACCTCCCTGCACAGAGGGGTGTTGCGCAGCCGCTACAAGCGCTTCTTTGCCGAGGTGGAGCTGGAAAATGGGCAACAGGTAACCGCTCACTGCCCCAACACCGGGCCGATGACGGGGGTTTGCCAGGTAGGGGCACCTGTGTACCTCTCCCATCACCCCGATCCCAAGCGCAAATTGGCCTACACCTGGGAGATGATCCAGGTGGAAGGGGTGTGGGTGGGGATCAACACCGGCCTGCCCAATCGCCTGGTGGAATGGGGGCTGGAACAAGGGTGGTTTCCCCAGTTGGCGGGGTTTTCTCGTTGGCAACGGGAAGTGACCTGCGGCAGGAGCAAAATCGACTTCCTGCTGATAGGAGACTCTGGCTTGGCCTACCTAGAGGTTAAAAATACCACCTGGGCCGTGGGATCCCGCGCCCTCTTCCCGGATACGGTGACGACTCGCGGGCAAAAACACCTGGAAGATTTGATTGAGATCCGCCGGCAAGGGCAGCGGGCTCTGCTGCTGTACTGGATCAACCGTGCCGATTGCACCGAGTTCGCCCCTGGCGCAGAACGGGATCCCCGCTATGCCCATCTGTTTCGCCAGGCGCTGCAGGCGGGGGTCGAGGTGTTGCCCTACCGGATCGCGGTCTCGCCCCAGGGGATCCATCCCCTGGGTTTGGCCAAAATGGTGGCCTGAGCGTTGTCTTGGGAACCTGCTGCTATGCAAGTGGCCACCTGGAATGTCAACTCCATTCGCACCCGGTTGCCGCAAGTTTTGGCTTGGCTAGACAAGCAGGGATCCCTGGATGTGCTCTGCTTGCAGGAGACCAAGGTGGTGGATGAGGACTTTCCCCGCGCCCCCTTTGAGGAGCGAGGCTTTCATGTGGAGGTGTACGGGCAAAAGTCCTACAACGGCGTGGCCGTAATTAGCCGGGAGGTGCCGGAGAAGGTGGAGCGGGGGTTTGGCGCGCTGCTGTCGGCGGCTGCAGACCTGGACGAGCAAAAGCGGCTGATCGGTGCCCTCTACCACGGGATCCGCATTCTCAACCTCTACGTGCCCAACGGCGAGGCGGTGGGATCCGACAAGTACGCCTACAAGTTGCGCTGGCTGGCCACGCTGAAGGACTACCTGGCCGTTGCCCTCAGCCAAGGGGATCCCATCTTGCTCTGTGGGGACTTTAACATTGCCCTGGAAGACCGCGATATCTACGATCCCCAAAAGGCCGGAGAAATCATGGCCTCGGAGCCAGAACGGCAGGCCCTGCGGGAGATCCTGGCTTTGGGGTTTGAGGATGCCTTTCGCAAGTTTAACCCGGATCCCGGACATTTTAGCTGGTGGGACTACCGGGCCGGAGGGTTTCAGAAGAATCGCGGCTGGCGCATCGACCACCTCTACCTTTCTCCCCCGCTCCAGGACAAGGCCACTGCCTGCTGGATCGACGTCGAGCCGCGGCGGCTACAAAAGCCCAGCGACCATGCCCCTGTGATTGTGGAGCTGGCGGTCTGAAATCCCCAGGCCGCTCCCTTGCCAATCTTTTCTCGAGACAAGAGCGGCTATCTACGCTAGGCTGGTAGATGTTAACGAATGTATCGGGCTACCGCCATGGCGCTCTTTGGTTTTGGCAAACTGAGCAAGAAGCTGACCTTGCCCACGCCGGAAGAGGCTTTGCCGGGCCGCTCTGAGCCAATGGCAATCGTTAACCGGCACTACGTCAAGGGCACGCCCCTAAAGCCCCCTTTTCCCGAGGGCATGGAGCTGGCCCTGTTCGGCATGGGCTGCTTTTGGGGAGCGGAGCGCAAGTTTTGGCAGTTGCCCGGAGTGTTCACCACTGCCGTGGGCTACGCTGGCGGGTATACCCCCAACCCCACCTATGAGGAGGTTTGCACCGGTTTGACTGGCCACAACGAGGTGGTGCGGGTGGTTTACGATCCCAGCCAGATTAGCTACCTGCAGCTTTTGAAGGTGTTTTGGGAAAACCACGATCCCACCCAAGGGATGCGCCAGGGCAATGATGTGGGCACCCAGTATCGCTCCGGCATCTACGTCTATTCCCCGGCACAACGGGAGCTGGCGGAAAAAACCCGCGATCTCTACCAGCAGGCTCTGGGCGCCCACGGCTACGGCCAAATCACCACTGAGATCCTGGACGCCCCAGAGTTCTACTACGCCGAAGACTACCACCAGCAGTACCTGGCCAAAAACCCACGCGGCTACTGCGGCCTGGGGGGCACCCAGGTTTGTCTGCCCGAGATCCTCACCGAGTCTGTCTAAGCCACACCCTGGCCGATGGCGGTCATGGCTGCCCTCACCCCCGGCCCCTCTCCCTCAGGGAGAGGGGGGTTAGAGCGTTGATTGCAAGGATCCCAAAAGATGTCTAGAAGATGCGGCGGGAAGGGGATCCCCGCTCCAGCAGCTCCTTGGCCACCAGGGTTACCACCGCCAGCAAGGAGAGCACCACTGCCGCCGCATAGGCCGAGCCCGTGGCATAGCTGCGGTAGGCATCTTCCACAAATAAGGGAAGGGTCTGGGTGCGGCCAATGATGTTGCCAGAGACCACCGCGACAGCGCCGAACTCCCCCATGGCGCGGGCATTGGTCAGGATGACCCCGTACAGGAGTCCCCAGCGGATGTTGGGTAGGGTGATGCGCCAGAAGATCTGCCAGGAATTGGCCCCCAGGGTTTTGGCGGCTTCTTCTTCCTCGCTGCCGGCCTCTTCCAACACCGGCAATACTTCCCGCACCACAAAAGGGAGCGTGATGAAAGCCGTGGCCAGCACAATGCCCGGAAAGGCAAAGATGACCCGCAGGTTCCAGGATCCCAGCCAACCCTGACGGCCAAAGAGGAGCACCAGCATCAGGCCGGCCACCACCGGGGAAATGGAAAAGGGCAGATCGATCAAGCTGAGCAGCAAAGCCCGCCCCGGAAAACGGCGGCGAGCCAAGGCCAAGGCGGCGCAGAGGCCAAAAAAAGTATTGAGGGGAACAACAACCAGCGCCGTCAGCACCGTCAATCGGAGGGCGCTGAGCAGCTCCCGCTCGGTCAGGTGCTGGAGAAAAGCTGGGATCCCTTCTCGAAACGCCTGATAAAAGATGTTCACCACCGGGATCCCAAGCAGCAGGGCGATGTAGAGCCCGACAATGCCGATCAACAGGCCCGACAGCCAAGGGTTTGTCGATGGCTCCGGTTGGACACCCGCTATCCCGTCAGGTTTCATGGCGACTTCCCCAGGCTTGCAGAAGGTTAATCACCACCAGCGACAAGAACGAGATCCCCAGCATCGCCGTCCCGATCACCGTTGCCCCGGCATAGTCGTACTGTTCCAGCCGCTGGATCACCAGCACTGCCGCGATGAGATCCCGGAAGGGGATGCTAGAGGCGATGATAACAATGGAGCCATATTCACCCACAGCACGGGAAAACCCTAGGGCCACGCCGGTCAACACGGCGGGCAAAATCTGGGGCAGCACCACCCGCCAGAAGGTCTGCCAGCGGGAGGCGCCCAAGCTCCAGGCCGCCTCTTCCACATCTCGTTCCAGCTCCTGCAGCACCGGCTGTACCGTCCGCACCACAAAGGGAAAAGAGATAAACAGCATCGCCACCCCCACCCCCAGCCGGGTAAAGGCAATGCGGATCCCCAAGGGGGCCAAAAGGGATCCAATCCAGCCGTTGCTGCTGTAAACGGTTGCCAGGGTGAGGCCGGCCACAGCCGTGGGCAGGGCAAAGGGCAGATCGATCAACCCCTCGAGGAGCTTTTTGCCGGGGAAGGCGTAGCGCACCAACACCCAAGCCGTCAGGGTGCCCATTACGCCGTTAACCAAAGCCGCCAGCAGCGCGGTTACAAAAGTAACCTCATAGGCGGAGAGGGCCACCGGATCCGTCGCGATCCGCCAGAACTCCGCCCAGCCGACGCTGCTGGACTTGGCGATCAAGGCCGCCAGCGGCAAGGCCAACATCAGGAAGAGATAGCCCAAGCTCAGCCGCCACGGCCAAGACAGTTGAAACCCGGCTTGCTGCAACTTTCCTCAAGCTCCCAGCGACATCGGACTCCGTCCCGCCATTGCCAGCGGGGTCATGGCAGTTTTCTTATCGTTTTTTTTGAGGGGAAAGGCCTTGACCACCTTGGGGCGGACATAGACCTGCTGCCCCACCTGCAGCGGCTGGCTGGCATATTGCTCGCGGCTGAGGTGGGCCCACAGGGATCCGCCATCGCTGAGAATCAGCTCCGCCTGGATCTCCCGCCCCAGGTGGATGATCTCTTTGACCCAAGCCGAGACGCCGCTGCTATTGGGGTTGACCTCGATCTGCACATCGTGGGGGCGCAAGAAGAGCTGGTGCGGGCCCGCCTGGGCCTCGGGAAGCTGGCAAGATAACAGGGAGCGGGGAGAGAGCTCGTTGACCGGGCCGATGAAGCTCATGACAAAGGGGGTGGCCGGGTGATCGTAGATCTCGGCAGGGGATCCCACCTGTTCGATCCGCCCCTGGTTCATGACCACGATCTGGTCGGCTACCTCCATGGCTTCCTCTTGGTCGTGGGTGACCAAGACGGTGGTGACGTGTACCTCGTCGTGCAGGCGCCGCAGCCACTGGCGCAGCTCCTTGCGCACTCTGGCATCCAGCGCCCCAAAGGGCTCATCCAGGAGCAACACCTGTGGCTCCACTGCCAAGGCGCGGGCCAGAGCCACCCGCTGCCGCTGTCCCCCCGAAAGCTGTGAGGGGTAGCGATCCCCAAACCCTGACAGTTGCACCAGCTCCAGCAGCTCATCCACCCGTGCCCGGATCTCAGCCCGCGAAGCTTTGCGGATCTCCAGGCCAAAGGCAATGTTCTGCCGCACCGTCATGTGCTTGAACAGGGCGTAGTGCTGGAAGACAAAGCCGACGTTGCGCTCCTGGACGCTGGCATGGGTGGCATCCCGCCCGGTGAGGAAAATCCGCCCCGTGTCCGGCTTTTCTAGGCCGGCAATCAGGCGCAAGAGGGTAGATTTGCCGGAACCCGACGGCCCCAACAGGGCAACCAGGGATCCCGTGGGAATGGTGAGATCCGTAGGGTGGAGAGCCTGAAACTGCCCAAAACGCTTCGATACCCCTGCAATGGTGATGCCCATAGGTTCTGCCTAGCTAAGGGTTGGCCGGATGGCGCTGCCTATCCCTGAGGAGGTAGGGAGCCTCTAATCTACGGTAAACCTGTCAACAAACCGTTGATACTGCTCCCAGGATACCTTGAATGGGGATGCAAAACAAGGGAGGCTCCCTACAACCCAGCTTGGATGCGGTCAAACACAGCCCCATCGGCAAAGAAGCGGTTTTGGATTGCTTCCCAGCCGCCCAGGTCGGCAACGGTCACCAGCTTCTCAATGGGAGGGTACCGCTGGGCAAACTCTTGCGCCACCGTCGGCTCCACCGGACGGAAACCCACCTCGGCAAAGGCCCGCTGCGCTTCTGGAGTAAACAGGTAGTTCACAAAGGCTTCGGCCACGGCGCGGGTTCCTTTTCGCTCCACCGTGGCATCCACCACGGCTACGGGGTTGTCGATGGAAATGTTGGGATCCGGCACCACGTAGGGCAAGGGCTGGCCGCGCAGGCCGGCCAGGATCACCTCCTGTTCGTAGGTGAGCAGGGCATCCCCCTGCCCTTTTTGGAAAAAGACATCGGTGGCTTCCCGCGAGTCCCGCGGCAGGACGCGGACATTTTTGTAGACCTGGGTGGTGAAGGCCAGGGCCTGAGGTTCAGGGACAGCACTCCAGAGGGCCAAAAAGTTCCAGCGGGCGCCCCCTGAGGTTTTGGGGTTGGCGGTAACCACCTGCAAGCCAGGCCGGGCCAGGTCCAGCCAAGAGTGGATAGCGTGGGGGTTGCCCTGCCGCGTGACGATCACCACCACCGAGCGGGTAACGATCCCTTGGTTGGGCGTGCGGCTTTCCCAGTCCGGTCGAACGAGACCGGCAGCCACAATGCGCTCCACATCCAGGCCCAGGGCCAGAGCCACCACATCGGCATCCAGCCCGTCAATGACCGCCCGCGCTTGTGTGGCCGAGCCGGCGTAGCTGCTTTCTACGCGCACCCGTTGGCCGGTCTGGGCCAGCCAGTGGGCCTCAAAGGCAGGGATGATCTGCCGGTAGGCATCGCGGGTCACCGCAAAAGAAGCTAGGAGAATCCTCACTTCCCCTTGGGATCCCACGCCACAGCCGCCCAGCCCCAGCAGAAGTCCCAGGAGCAGGGATCCCACCGCCAGCCACCGCCCCACTCTCCCAAACCAGACCACCGCGACGGGTGAGGGGATCCCCAATGGGTTCCCTGCTGTCCCTTCCATGTTCACCCCTATCCCCAAAAACTTCTCCACTTCTGTGTCCCTCACCCCCGGCCCCTCTCCCAAAGGGAAATTGCCCTCACCCCCAGCCCCTCTCCCAAAGGGAGAGGGGAGCTGAAGGGCTTTGCAACCCGTGAGGCTGGCTGCCGCTCTTCACATTCTACGGTAAGCCGGTCGGCAAACCGTTTTTAGGGCCAGGGATCCCTAGGCAGGGCAGGGGGTGGGGAGCGCCGCATCGGCAGCAAGATCCAGCGTGGCCCTGAGGAGGCCGGGATCCTCTGAAGAGGGGAGCAACTGGAACCCCAAGCGCCTGCAGAGGCGGCGCATGCCCTCGTTTTCGCTGAGCACCTCGCCGGTGAGGCGCCGGATCCCTTCGCAGCGGGCCACCTGAATCAGGCGGGTCAGCAGCTCCGTGCCGATCCCCTGTCTTTGGTAGGGATCCGCCACCAACAGGGCAAACTCGGCTTCTTCGGGAAGGCCGTGTTTTTTGGAGAGGCGGCTGATGCCGAGGATTGTAGCTTCTGGCTCCTGTTTTTCCGCCACCAGGGCGATCTCGCGGTCGTAGTCGTTAAAGCAGATGCGAACCAAGCGCTCGTGGGCGATGCGGGCGCTGTATTTGATGGGGTGGAAGTAGCGCAGGTAGATGCTGTAGTCGGAGACGTGGCGGTGAAACTGGATCACCAGCAGCTCGTCTTCGGGACGGATGGGGCGGATGGTGATGCCCTCGCGGAAGGGCCAACTGTACTGGCTGGGGTAGGGGCGGATGGCCAACGGTACGGGTGGTTCTTGCTCCGAGCGCAAAATGACGCGGGCATCTAAAGCCAGCAGTTGCTCGCCCGAGGCCAGCAGGGGGTTGATGTCGATCTCTTGGATCTGCCGCTGTTCGGCCACCAGTTGGCTGAAGCGCACCAAGAGCTGTTCCAGCGCTTCCAGATTGACGGCTCGGCGTCCCCGCACCCCCTTGAGGGCCTTGTAGATGAGGGTATTCTCCATCAGGCGGCGCGCCAAGGTGGTGTTGAGGGGGGGAAGGCCAATGGCGCGATCCTGGAACACCTCCACCAACTGGCCGCCGCTGCCAAACAGCAACACCGGCCCAAACTGGGGATCCTCGCTGCTGCCCAGGATCAGCTCGTAGCCGTCGGTGCGGATCATCGGCTGCACCGTCACCCCTTGGAAGTGCTCTGGCCCTGCTTTCTCACTGACGTTGCGGCGAATCTGGGCGAAGGCCCGCCGCACCGCTTCGGCATCGGGCAGGTTGAGCTGCACACCGCCCACGTCGCTCTTGTGGGTGAGGGTGTGGGAGTAGAGCTTCAGCACCACCGGGTAGCCCATTTCTGCGGCGGCCTCTACCGCCGCTTCTGGGCTCTTGACCACCCGCGTGGGCACCACCGGGATCCCGTAGGCGGCCAGGATCTCCTTGGACTCGACCTCGGTTAAGAGCCGGCGACCTTGCTGCCGGGCTTGGCCGAGGATGGGTTGCACCCTCTCGCCCTCGACCGCTGTTGCAGGGAGCAGAGTGGGAGTTTCGTAGAGGGCCTTGAGGTTGTCGCTAAAGCGCCACAGATAGCTGAACACCCGTGCCGCCTGATCCGGATAGCGGTAGGTGGGGATCCCCGCTTGGTTAAGGATCTGCTCGCCGGCATCCACCAGGTCTCCCCCCATCCAACTGGCCAGGATGGGCTGCCGGGAGCCGCTGCGCCGCCAGGTCTCCACCACCTTGGCAGCAGTGGCAGTGGGATCCGTCATTGCCTGGGGGGTGAGGATCACCAAACAGCCCTGGCTGGCAGGATCCCGCAGCACGATCTCCAGCGCCTGGGCAAAGCGCTCCGGCCCGGCATCGCCCAAAATATCAATGGGATTGCCGTGGCTCCAGTGGGGCGGCAGGATGGAGTTAAGCTGCTCCAGGGTTTGGGGAGAGAGCTGGGCCAGGGATCCCCCAGCGCGGATGAGGGTGTCGGTGGCCAGCACCCCCGGTCCGCCGGCATTGGTGAGGATGCTGAGGTGGGGGCCCTGCGGGCGGGGCTGTTTGGCCAGCACCTCCGCCATGTCGAAGAGGTCTTCGATGTGATCCACCCGCAGCACACCGCAGCGGCGGAAGGCTGCATCCAAAACCGCGTCGCTGCCGGTGAGGGATCCCGTGTGGGAAGCTGCCGCCTGGGCCGCCGCCTGGGTACGCCCCGCCTTGATGACAATAATGGGCTTGCTCAGCGCCACCTCGCGGGCCGCCGACACAAACGACCGCGCGTCCCCAATCGACTCCATGTAGAGGACAATGCTGTGGGTATGGGGATCCTCGCCCAGATAGTCGATGAGATCCCCCCAGCCCACATCCAGCATGGATCCCAGGGAGATGAAGGCGCTAAAGCCGACATTTTCCCGCAGGCTCCAGTCCAGGATCGAGGTGCAGAGCGCCCCGCTTTGGCTGATAAACCCCACGTTGCCGGGTCGGGCCATCTGGGCAGCAAAGGTGGCATTGAGGCCAGTGTGGGGATTTTGGATCCCCAGGCAGTTGGGACCAATGAGGCGCAGCTTGCCGCGGGCAGCCTCTTGGATGGCCTTTTCCAGCTCCAGCCCCTCCGGGCCAATTTCCTTAAAGCCTGCCGAGAGGACAATGGCCCCCTTGACGCCGGCCTCGACGCATTCTTGAATAACCGCCGGCACCCCGGCTGCCGGGATGGCGATGATGGCCAGATCCACCGGCTCCGGCAGAGCAGAGAGCCGCTCGTAGGCCCGGATGCCCAACACCTGGTGCCGCTTGGGGTTGACCGGGTAGACCGTGCCGCCAAAGGGGTGGCTGATGAGGTTCCAGAGCACCGTGCGCCCCACACTGCCCTCGCGCTCTGTTGCCCCCACCACCGCCACCGAGCGAGGCAGAAAAATGGGATCTAAGGGGTGGGATCTGGCCTTCCAGATGTCCAGGCTGGGATCGGGGCGGTGCAGCGTAGCCATAGCCGTTGCAAGGAGGGAAGGGAGAAGTACGTTTTGGCGGGGAGGAAGGCCGACCTTAAACCAGAGCCGGCTCCGGCTGGTGGTAGAGGGCAGCCTCCACCCGGCAGCCCCGATAGGCCAAGACGTACAGCTCCTTCATATCCTGAATGAGGGGGTAGCGGGGGTTGGCGCCGGTGCATTGGTCATCAAAAGCCTGCTCCGCCATCGCTTCCAGACGGTCGTAAAAGGCCTGCTCGCTCTCGCTGAGGGCCTCGCGAATGCTGGCCGGGATCCCCAGCTTCCGCTTCAGCTCCTCGATGGCCTCGATAAGGCGCATGACCTTTTCATCATCATTGGCTCCGCCCAACTGCAGGTAGTCGGCAATTTCGGCATAGCGGTGCTTGGCGTTGGGATAGCGGTATTGGGGAAAGATGGCCTGCTTGAAGGGGGCGTCGGTGGCGTTGTAGCGGATGACGTGGGTAATCATCAGGGCATTGGCCAGGCCGTGGGGCAGGTGGAAGGTGGATCCCAGCTTGTGGGCCAAGGAGTGGCACACCCCCAAAAAGGCGTTGGCAAAGGCCATGCCGGCAAGGGTGGCGGCGTAGTGGACTTTTTCCCGTGCTTCTGGATCCTCAGCTCCCTTCTCGTAGGCCCGCGGCAGGTAGGTCATCAGCAGCTTAATTGCCTGCAGCGCCAGCCCGTCGGTAAACTCGCTGGCCATCACCGAGACATAGGCTTCCAAGGCGTGGGTGAGGGCATCGATGCCGCCGTAAGCCGTCAGCTTCTTGGGCATCTTCAGGGTGAGATCCGGATCGACAATGGCCATGCTGGGGGTGAGGGCGTAGTCGGCCAGGGGGTACTTGATCCCCACCCGGTCATCGGTCACCACCGCAAAGGGCGTTACCTCGGATCCCGTCCCGGAAGTGGTGGGGATGCAGACCAGTTGGGCTTTTTGCCCCAGCGGCGGCAGCTCGTAGACCCGCTTGCGGATGTCCATAAAGCGCGTTGCCAGGCCTTCAAACTCCACCTGGGGCTGCTCGTACATCAGCCACATCACCTTGGCCGCATCCATCGGGGATCCGCCACCCACGGCGATGATGACATCCGGCTGAAACTGGCGCAACTGCTCCAGGCCGCGGTTGACGTTGCTGAGGGTGGGATCCGGCTCCACATCGTGGTAGACATCCCAGTTCACGTGCAGCTCGTCCAAAACCTGGGTAACCGGCTGCAGCACACCCAGCTCGAAGAGGGGCTTATCGGTCACCAAAAAAGCCCGTTTTTTGCCGGCCAACTCCCGCAGCGCCACCGGTAGACATCCCGGCTTGAAGTAGATCTTGGGCGGCACCCGGAACCAGAGCATATTTTCCCGCCGGTAGGCCACGGTTTTAATGTTGAGCAGGTGGCGCGGCCCCACATTGTCGGAGACCGAGTTGCCCCCCCACGTGCCACAGCCCAAAGTTAACGAGGGATCCAGCCTAAAGTTGTAGAGATCCCCAATCGCCCCCTGGGAAGAGGGGGTGTTGATCAGCACCCGTGCTGTTTGGAGGGCATGCTCAAAGTAGGCAATATCGTCCTGGTTGGCCGGATCGGTATACAAGACAGAGGTGTGGCCCCGCCCACCGAAATTGACCAGTTGGACAGCAACATCGACGGCGCTGTGGAAATCCTTGGCACGGTAGAAGGCCAAAACAGGGGCCAATTTTTCGTAGGAAAACGGCTCTTCGGGCCCCACCTTGTCCACTTCCCCAATCAGCAGCTTGGTGCCTTCGGGTACCTGGATCCCGGCCAGAGCGGCAATGGTCTGCACCGATTGGCCGACAATAGCTGGATTGAGACGGCCATCCCTGAGGAGGATGCGGCGCACCGCTTGCGTTTGTTCCGGATCCAAAAAGTAGGCCCCTTGATGACAAAATTCCGCCTTCACCTGCTCATAAACGGCCTCCACCACAATCACCGCCTGTTCCGAGGCGCAGATCATGCCGTTGTCAAAAGTTTTGCTCAGCAAGATTGAACTGACGGCCATGGGAATGTCGGCACTGGTGTCGATGACCGCCGGCGTGTTGCCCGCCCCCACGCCCAGCGAGGGGTGGCCGGAGGAATAGGCCGCCTTGACCATGCCGGGGCCGCCGGTGGCCAGGATCAATTTCACCTCCGGATGCTGCATCAAAGCCTGAGAAAGCTCAATCGTGGGCTCGTCAATCCAGCCAATCAAGCCCACAGGCGCGCCTGCCGCCTCAGCCGCCTCTTTGACCACTTTGGCCGCAGCGATGGTGCATCGTTTGGCGCGGGGGTGAGGCGCAAAAATGATGGCGTTGCGGGTTTTCAGAGTGATGAGGGCTTTGAAAACCGTTGTCGAAGTGGGGTTGGTGACCGGCACAATGCCCGCCAAAAGCCCCACCGGCTCGGCAATGCGCTCGTAGCCAAAGCTCTCGTCCCGCTCAATGACGCCACAGGTTTTCTCGTGTTTGTACTTGTTGTAAATGTATTCAGAGGCAAAGTGATTTTTGATCACCTTGTCTTCCACAATGCCCATGCCGGTCTCCTCTACGGCCAGCTTGGCCAAGGGGATCCGCTCGTTGTTGGCCGCCAGGGCAGCTTTGTGAAAGATTCGATCCACCTGTTCCTGGGTGAAGGTGGCATACTCAGCCTGGGCAGCTTTCACCTGTTGGATTAAAGCTTCCAGTTCCTCGAGATTGGTAACAGGCATAGGTGGATCCCTCCAAAATCACATCCATACGGGTTAAAAGTTGAGGCAACCATTAGAAATTGCTGGAAAACTCCATAGGCTCACTGGCTGGCTAAGCGCCCACAGGTGCGGGAACCTGGATCTCGGTGGTCATTTTTGGGGGATGGGTGAGGGTGTTGTGGATGATGCAAGCGTCGACAGCTTTTTCCAGACCCTTTTGCTGCCTTTCGTCGAGCGGGATCCCCGTCTGAACGCGAATGCAAATGTTGTCTAAGCGGCTGGGGTGCTCAACTTTATCTGCAGTAACAACCACTTCCAGCCCTCGAGGATCCAACTGCCGCGCTTCCAGATACTTGACGGCATAAAAGCCAACACAAGCACCCAAAGAGGCCAAAAACCACTCCGGCGGCGTCATTCCCTGATCTTGGCCGTGGTTGTCCAAGGGCTGATCGCTGAGGATGCGATGGCCGCGGCTTTCGGCTTGAAATTGAACGCCATTCTGGTAGGTTACGCGCACTTCCACTGGGGATCCCTCCTCTATTTTTCCATCTGCCAGAGTTGACCAGCTCCTAGTCTATAAGTTCAACCTAGCGCTACTTTAGGGACAGCCTAAGAATTTTAGAGATGACTTTGGGATCAAGCTGATGCAAATGGGGATTGGCTCTGTTGTTGTTACTGTTGCTACGGCAATAAGCTAAGTCTTAGCAGCCATTAAACCGCCACCAATCCCCGCTCGCGAAAGATTTGCAAAGCGTGGTTGATCTGTTCCGGGGTGGGCGGCTGGACATCGCTGAGGGTGTAGGGCAGTCCCAACTGCTGCCATTTGTATTCCCCCATCTTGTGAAAGGGCAAAACCTCCACCCGCTCCACGTTGGATAGAGTGGCCACAAACTCAGCCAAGCCCTTGATGTTTTCCTCAGGATCTGTTAGTCCAGGAACGAGAACAAAACGAATCCAGGTGGGCTTGTGAATCTGATCCAAATAGCGAGCCAGATCGAGAGTGGGCTGCAGCGAAACGCCGGTAACTTTGCGATAGAGCTCCGGCAGATAGGACTTGATATCGAGCAACACCAAATCCGTATGGGCCAAAACCGGCTTGGCCACTCCCAAGGGCGCGTAGCCGGAAGTGTCCAGCGCCGTGTGCAAGTCCAGCTCGTGGCAGCGGCGGAAAATCTCGGCCACAAAGTTGGGTTGCATTAACGGTTCCCCCCCGCTGGCCGTGACTCCCCCACCCTTGAGGTAGTAATTGCGGCAGCGCTGGATCTCCGCCATGAGGGAGTCCACCGTCACCACCTGGCCGGCATTGGGATCCCGACAGTCGGGATTGTGGCAGTACAGACAGCGCAGAGGACAGCCCTGTAGGAAGATGACAAAGCGGATCCCTGGCCCATCCACCGTGCCACAGGTCTCGACCGAGTGAATGCGGCCGGTTATCGGCGTCAAGGGGTTGAGCGGGGTATCCATACTTCTATCCTCAATGGCTTTTGCAAAATATCAACTAATCTTGAGGTTTTCTTCCCAATTGCTGGCCATGTTATGCACATCACGGTTTTCTTCCTTATGAAATCTGGACTTTACCCAGACTGTGTTTTTCTTAACGGTTGAAAACCAGTGGAAAGATCTCCTACTGGGAGACCTCCGCCGAGAGGTTGTGCAGGCGATGGGCTTTGGGATCAAAGCCCGCCGGGAAATGGGTATAGGCATCGCAATCGGCGTGATCCAGCAAAGCCCCTTCCAAGAGGGCACCGCGGAAATTGCTGCCAAAAAGCAGACATCCCCGCAGGTCGGCTCCCGATAGGTTGGCGCCGCTGCAATCGGCAAAGCTGAGATCGCACCCCCGCAGGTTGGCGCCTGCCAGGTTGGCGCCGCTGAAATCGGCATAGCGCAGGTCAGCACCAGCTAGGTGGATCCCTTCTAGGTCGGCCTGGGGCAGCTCGATCTCCTGGAAATCTCGCCGTCCCGCTGCGTAGTCTCTAACCAAATCCCCAACGCTATAGTTCATTGAACCTCCTTGCTTGGGGAGGGGGGATCCTTTGCTTTCACCCGGCTAGGGGCAGCCTTCCGGGATCCCCCGCCCCCTCGTTTAGAAGTGCTGATGGAAGGTGCGGTTAATCACATCCAGTTGCTGCTCGCGGGTAAGCTTGATGAAGTTCACTGCGTAGCCGGAAACCCGGATGGTGAGCTGCGGGTAGAGCTCTGGGTGCTCCATGGCCTGCAGCAGGGTCTCGCGGTTGAGGACATTCACGTTGAGGTGAAAGCCGCCATCCCGCATGTAGCCGTCCAGCAGCCCCACCAGGTTGGCAACCCGCTCCTCAGCCGTGCGACCCAGGGCCGCCGGCACGATGGAGAAGGTGTTGGAGATGCCATCCAGCGCGTCGTCGTAGGGCAGCTTGGCCACGGAAGCCAGCGACGCCACCGCTCCCTTGGTGTCGCGGCCGTGCATGGGGTTGGCCCCCGGCGCAAAGGGCTCGCCAGCCCGCCGCCCATCGGGGGTGTTGCCGGTTTTCTTGCCGTAGACCACGTTGGAGGTGATGGTGAGAATGGACTGGGTGGGGATAGCGTTGCGGTAGGTTTTGTGCTTGCGCAGCTCCGCCATGAAGGTCTGCACCAATTGCACCGCAATCTGGTCAACCCGGTCGTCGTTGTTGCCGTATTTGGGGAAGTCGCCCTCCACCGCGTAGTCCACCACCAAGCCGCGCTCGTCCCGAATCGCCCGCACCCGCGCGTACTGGATGGCCGAGAGGGAATCCGCCACCACCGATAAGCCAGCCAGGCCAAAGGCCATCGTGCGCAGGATATCCCGGTCGTGCAGGGCCATCTCCAGGCGCTCGTAGCAGTACTTGTCGTGCATGTAGTGGATGATGTTCATGGTGTTGACGTAGGTCTTGGCCAGCCAGGCCATCATCTGCACCAGGCGCGGCCACACCTCGTCGTACTCCAACACCTCAGAGGTGATGGGGGCATAGGCCGGGGCCACCTGCTCACCGGAGATCTCATCCCGACCGCCATTGATGGCATAGAGTAGGCACTTGGCCAGGTTTACCCGCGCCCCAAAAAACTGCATCTGCTTGCCAATGCGCATGGCCGATACGCAGCAGGCGATGCCGTAGTCATCCCCCCAGTAGGGGCGCATCAGGTCGTCGTTTTCGTACTGGATGGAGCTGGTTTCCATGGAGACCTTGGCGCAGTAGCGCTTGAAGGCTTCCGGCAGCCGCTCCGACCAGAGCACCGTTAGGTTGGGCTCCGGCGCCGGCCCCAGGTTGTAGAGGGTGTGCAGCATGCGGAAGCTGGTCTTGGTGACCAGAGGTCGCCCATCCAGCCCCATGCCGCCAATGCACTCAGTTACCCAGGTGGGATCGCCGCTGAAAAGCTCGTTGTACTCCGGCGTGCGCAAAAACCTGACCATGCGCAGCTTCATGACAAAGTGGTCAATGAGCTCCTGGGCCTCTTCTTCGGTGAGGATCCCGGCCTGCAGATCCCGCTCGATGTAGATGTCTAGGAACGTGGAGACCCGCCCCAGGGACATGGCGGCACCGTTTTGCTCTTTGACCGCTGCCAGGTAGGCTAGGTACAGCCACTGGATGGCCTCGCGGGCATTGGTTGCTGGCCGGCCCAGGTCAAAGCCGTAGCTGGCCCCCATTTCCTTGAGCTCGTGCAGGGCTTTGATCTGCTCTGAGAGCTCCTCCCGCAGGCGGATGGTCTCTTCATCCATCGTGTCCAGGTCGAGGCTGGCTTTTTGCGCCTCCTTGTCTTCAATCAGCCGATCCACCCCGTAGAGAGGTACCCGCCGGTAATCACCGATGATGCGGCCCCGCCCATAGGCGTCCGGCAAGCCGGTGATGATGCCAGAGCGGCGGCAGCGGCGCATCTCCTCCGTGTAGGCGTCGAAGACCCCGTCATTGTGGGTCTTGCGGTATTTGGTAAAGATCTCCTTAACCTTTGGATCCAGCTCGTAGCCGTAGGCCTTGAGGGCCGTCTCTACCAGGCGGATGCCGCCAAAGGGCAGGATGGCCCGCTTCAGGGGCTTGTCTGTCTGCAGACCTACAATTTGCTCCAGCTCCCGGTCGATATAGCCCGGCGGGTGGCTGGTGATGCTGGAAGGAAGGTCGGTGTCGGCATCCAAAACCCCCCGCTCCCGCTCCAGCGCCATCAAATCCTTAACCTTGGCCCACAGCCGTTGGGTGCGCTCGGTGGCCGGCGCCAAAAAGCTTTCATCCCCGGTGTAGGGAGTGTAATTGCGCTGAATAAAATCTCGGACATCGATGCAGCGCTGCCACCGTCCCGGCAGAAAATCTCTCGCAACTGCTTGATCAGATACTTTGCGTTCTGTATTTTTTTCGGCCTTCGATTCTGTAGACAAAGCTACAGAACGCTGCGCGCTCGCTATCATAACAATCCTCCCAACTATGACGCCTGACAACTCCGCCAATAGGCTGACAATAGGGCAAGGCGGCGCCCCAGCAACTGCCAAAAGCTACAACAATCTTTGCAAAAGAGAGGGCCTGGTGACTGACTTGAGGGAGAGCTTTTAGCAACTCTGCTGTTTCTTTTTTTGGATGTTGGCCATACACCTCGCCCACTTCAATTTTAGTCCTTTGCCCTGCGAAGATGTTTTTGTGGGCGCATTTTTAAGCGTGTTTTTAATGTTGTCTTAAGGGTTTGCTGGAAAGGGTTTTGACCTTTTCCCTCGCCAAAGGGCCAGCCTATGCTGGGTTAGGGCGGCCCCGGTTACCTGTTGCCGGGAAAACACCAGAACACCTGGCGTTCGCGTTAGCCGTGCGCTTTCTATGAACCAGTCCATTCGAATTGTCCAAGGGATCCATCACCTGCACTTCTACCTTTGGGATCTGCCCCGTTGGCGGGAACACTTTTGTCGGGTTTGGGGCTTCCGACTGGAAAGCGAGGCCGGCAACACCCTGGATCTGCGGCAGGGATCCCTGCGCGTGCGCCTGTCTCAGCCGGCTCATGCTGGGGATGAGGTGGATCGCCATTTGCAGCAGCATTCGCCGGGGGTGGTGGATGTGGCTTTGGCGGTGGGGGAGCAGGAGCTACCGGCCTTGGCGGAGCTGTTGCGGGGGCGAGGCGCCCCAGTGGAATGGATCCCGGCAGCAGCGGCGCTCTGCCTCCACACCCCCTACGGGATCCGGCATTCTCTCGTCCCCGGCCCCTCCAACGTCACCCCTGCGGAAGCAGGCCTGTTCTCCCATTGGGATCACGTGGTGTTGAACGTGGAGCAGGGATCCCTGCAGGCGGCAGCCGACTGGTATGGCCAGGTGCTGGGCTGGCGGCATCTGTACCGTTACAGCATCCACACCGACACCTCTGGCCTGGAAAGCGTGGTGGTAGGGGATCCAGAAGCCGGGATCCAATGGGCCATCAACGAACCCACCTGCGCCGCTTCTCAGATTCAGGAGTTTTTGGATGCCCATGGTGGCCCGGGCATTCAGCACGCGGCGCTGCACAGCCCGGATATCGTTGCCAGCCTGCGGCGGTTGCGGCAGGGGGGAGTGGACTTTTTGCAGGTGCCGCCGCAGTACTATACCAGCCTGGAAAGGGAGTTGGGGTTGGCGCTCCGTTCCGCCCTTGGACAGGCCATCTCCTGGCAAGACCTGGTGGAGCAGCAGATCCTTCTGGATGCCACCCTGCCCGCCTCTGATGGCCAGGATCGTCCCCTTCTGCTGCAAACATTTACCCAACCTCTATTTGGCCGGCCCACCTTTTTCTTCGAAGTGATCCAGCGAGTGGGCGGAGCCGCGGGCTTTGGAGAGGCCAATTTTCAAGCCCTGTTCGAGGCCCTGGAGCGGCAACAGCGGCAGCGACAACAGCTATGACCAGCCAAGCCAATCTTGACCTCTCCAGACAAGCTCGAGACGGCCCCTACTGCTCGGCCCCCACCCCCCCTTGGCATAGCCGTACAATCGAGAAATCCCTGAAGACAGGCAACCCTCTTTCCTGCCCATGACAGCTTCTTCTGCGGCAGCTCCCAACTCTGACTTGCAGACCTTGGCCGATTGGCTGGAAGGCTACTACAGCAACCGTGCCCAAGCCATGGCAGAACCGGTGTGGTTTGTGCCGGTCAGCCTCTGGTACGTGCGCCTACCCCGCTTGTTTTCAGAGGGGATCGGCTTTTTTACCGAGCAATTTAACGAGCACACGCCGGGCCGGTTTTACCGCAGCCGAGTGCTGCAGTTGTTGGCGGATCCCTTGCGGATCGAGAACTACAAGTTGCGGGATCAAGCGGCTTGGGCAGGCGCCTCTCAGGATCCGCAGCGCTTGGCGCAGCTTTCTCTGGCAGACCTGGAGCATTTGCCCGGCTGCCGCATTTTGGTGGAAAAACGTCCCAACTGCTTTCATGGCCAGATGCTGCCGGGCGGCGGCTGCCGTCTCAACCCCGGCGACAGCACCTACATCCACATCGAGTTTGACCTCACAGCCCAGGAATTCATCACCTGGGATCGCGGCTTTGACGCCACCACCGGTCAGCAAACCTGGGGATCCCGCGCCGGCCCCTACCGCTACCAGAAAGGGATCCCTCCTCGCCCTTGGGGAGAGGGGAACAGGGGGTGAAGGCCAGATCAAAGGCTATGGGAACAAAAAAGGAAACAGGTCGCGCAACCCTTTGCGCAGCCTGAGCAAAAAGATCAGCCGCTCCACCTCTGGAGAAACAGATCCGGTTTCGGGCCGGGCCCCCAGCGCTGCTTGGAGTTGCAGAGCTTCGCCGGCGGTGAGGGGCTGATTATCGACCGGAGAGCGAGCCTGCAAATCTGGCTGAGCCCGCAGCACCTCCTCAGGGAGCTCAAAAGCCGGGGGCAAAGCCAAAGCTGGATAGGGGGGATACAGCAGGAACACCAGCAGACCGGCCCATCCACTGCTCCTTTTGACCCAATGCTTTCGGTTCACTGGATGCCAATCTCCCGGTTCACTCCGCTTGATTCGGAATCTTGCCCAGGTCTTCTTTTTGCGGCGAGCCAAAATCCCCCTTAGCTGGCCATGGCTTCCGAGCGCTCTTGGATCACCCGGTCGACAATTCCATAAGCCTGGGCTTCCGTGGCCGAGAGGTAAAAGTCTCGCTCCACATCCCGCTCGATTTTCTCCAGCGGTTGGCCGGTGGTTTGCGCCAAGATCTCATTCATGCGCCGTTTGACCCGCAGAGTTTCGCGGGCGCGAATTTCGATATCGCTGGCCTGGCCTTGGATCGTGCCTAGAGAAGGCTGGTGCAGCATGATGCGGGAGTGGGGCAGGGCAAAGCGTTTTCCCTTGGTGCCGGCAGCCAGCAAAAAGGCCGCCATCGAGGCTGCCTGGCCCACGCAAACGGTTACGATGTCCGGCTTGATGTGGTTCATGGTGTCGTAGATGGCCATGCCCGCCGTCACAGAGCCGCCCGGAGAGTTGATGTACATCACAATGTCTTTTTGCGGATCCTGGGAGTTGAGGTAGAGCATCACCCCCACGATAGTATTGGCCAAATTGTCATCGATGGGCTCGCCAATAAACAAGATCCGCTCTTGGTAGAGGCGGTCGTCGAGGCTGATCCACTGGCTGTAGGGCTCACCGGGCAGACGGTAGGGAACGCGGGGCACTCCAATCGGCATAAGTTTCTCCTGGCAAAGTATGCAGCACGGAACACTACACAGAACGACGCGCTTGCAAGATTTCTTCCACGCTCAAATCTAGCTGGGGCAAAACCGAGGCAACAATGCGTTCAGGGCCGGTTTTAACCTCGTCTTCGTATTCCCCACCAACCCAGCGCAACACGGAAACCGACTGCTTAGCGGGATCCCCAATCCAGTATTCCGGGATCCCACCGGCAGCACAGTCTTTGCGCTTGTCTTGATAATCGCGTTTTTCATAAGGCCAGTTCGTGAGGCGTAGGTACCCCTCCGCCGTTAAAGGCTGTGCAGGGACTTGAACCATCGACGGAGCCCTCTGTTTTAATTTTTGGCTGTTGCCAACTTCGGCAAGACTTTGGAGCTGGTCAACACCTGGTCGATGAGGCCGTAGGCTTTGGCCTCTTCCGGAGTCATGAAAAACAGCCGCTCCGTGTCCTTCTTGATGCGCTCCAGAGGCTGGCCCGTGCTGCGAGACAATTCCTCCAGCATCATGTTGCGCAGGGTCAAGATCTCGCGGGTGCGAATTTCAATATCGCTGGCCTGTCCGCGAGTGCCACCGTAGGGCTGATGCAGCACGATCGTGGCATTGGGCAAGCTGGCCCGGAACCCTTTGGCGCCCGCCGCCAACAACATGGCTGCCATACCGATGGCATTGCCGATGCAGATGGTATGCACCGGCGGCTTGATGTAGTTCATCGTATCCAAAATGGCAAACGCTGCCGTGTCGTAGCTGTAGGTGCCCGTCGAGTTGATGTACATCTTGATCGGCTTTTCCCGATCCTCGTACTGCAAATACAGCAGTTGTTCCACAATCAGCTTGGTGACGTTGGCATTCGACTCCTCTGCTAGGGGCAGGCCCAGGTAGACAATGCGCTCCTGCAACAGCAGCGAGGCCAAATCGGGAGGCGGAGTCCGAACCGGAGCGCCGCCATAGTAGTAGTAGGTCGATTGCACCATGCCAAAGTTCTCCTACGGCCAATCCCTTGACTCTAAAGACAACTGCCTAGAACAGCAACACAGACGAAGGACAAGAGCAAGGGATCCGAGAACAGCAGCGGATCCCTTGTCTTCCTAGCAACCAGAACCTGAAGGGGAGACACAGATGCCCCGCCGCAGCTTTACTCCGCTCCCTGCGGCAAGAGAACCCGCTCCGGCTGCGTGACCAGCACCTTGGGCTTGCGCTCCTCGTCCACATCGATGAGGACTTCCGAGCCCTCTTTGACGTGGCCGGTCAAGATCTCTTCCGCCAAGATGTCTTCCAACAGGCGCTGAATAGCACGGCGCAGCGGACGCGCCCCATAGCTGGGGTTGTAGCCCTCCTCCACCACCAAGTCTTTGAAGCGATCGCTGACCGTGAGGCGGATTTTCTTCTCCGTCATGCGGTCGAACACTTCCTTGAGCAGGATGTCGGCAATCTGCTTCACCTCGTCCTTGGTCAGTTGCCGGAAGACAATGATCTCGTCCACCCGATTGAGGAACTCAGGCCGGAAGTACTGCTTCAGCTCTTCGTTTACCAGGTTGCGGATGCGGTTGTAGTTTGCATCTTCGTCGTTGGTGTTGAACTCGAAGCCGAGGCTGCCGCCGCCCTTCTCGATCACCTTCGAGCCGATGTTAGAGGTCATCACGATCAGGGTGTTCTTGAAGTCCACCGTGCGGCCCTTGGCGTCGGTCAGGCGGCCATCTTCCAGGATCTGCAGCAGCAGGTTGAACACATCCGGGTGGGCCTTCTCGATCTCGTCGAAGAGCACCACCGTGTAGGGACGGCGCCGCACCG
>NZ_JANSJJ010000301.1:0-503 GCF_047502715.1 Synechococcus sp. H55.10 | reverse complement strand
CGGTGGAGGCGCAGGGGCAGCCTCCTGTTCTGCCCTGGCAGGGGGCAGGCAGGCGGGCGGGGATCCAAACTCGGCCAGGTTACCCAGCAGAAGGAAGCTGCTGAAGCGGGCCAACACCCGTACATGCGGCTTCATCAGGGGATAGCGGCGAGCCAACTCCTGCCAAGCGGCGAGCCGGTCTGGCCTGCCCTGTTGAACCCGTTGCTCCAGGCTCTGCCAGGCTCGTCGGATCACCTCCGGCTCGAAAGATACCATCATCCCCCTTTGCCGGGTGTGGGGATGGTAACCCTGGGCGGCTACTGCCGAAAAAACAGGGGTGAGCAGCAACAGAAACGGCACCTCCACCAGTGGATCCCGCGGCAGCAGAGGAATCACCGTCTGCCCAGGGGTGAGGATTGACTCAGGGGAAAAATCCGGGCTGAACAACCAGGGGGTTTCCCGTGCCGGCTCCCAAGAACGGCGGGGAGGATGCAGCGCATCCATGGGCAGGGGCAGTTGGGGCA
>NZ_JANSJJ010000300.1:0-503 GCF_047502715.1 Synechococcus sp. H55.10 | reverse complement strand
ACACAGTATTCGTACATCGGCTCGGCGGCCACCGCCACGGCCTCGTCGGGGAAGGTAGTGAGCACAGGAGCCTGGCTGACCTGCTCTACCGTCAGTTCGGCCAATTCCCCGGCTTCCCTATGGGCCAGGGCCCGCTCGAGGTCTTCCAGAGTGAGAATGCCCCGCAGCCGCTCTTGCCCGTCCACCACCAAAGCGCTGTGACACTTTTGTTGCAGCAAACGCTCCAGGGCCTCCCGCAGGGGCGTATCCTGTTGCAGCAGCAGAGAAGGGGGCACCATCACCTCTTGAACCGTCAGGCCCTTCGGCTCCTGCCTGCGACGGGCGGAAGGGTAAATGGCCGGCGGGTGCAACTGCTCCGTTAGCCAAATGCTCAAGCCCACCGCTGCCATCACTGGCAAGGCGATGTGGTAGTCCCGCGTCATCTCAAACAGCAGCAAAATCGCCGTTAGGGGAGCCCGCACGCTGGCCGCCAACACCGCCCCCATGCCCACCATGGCGTAGGC
>NZ_JANSJJ010000299.1:0-504 GCF_047502715.1 Synechococcus sp. H55.10 | reverse complement strand
AACCATGAGGGAGTGTTGGTTGATGCCGTCCACCGCGCCCGCCAGCAGCACGCCGGCATCCTCATCAACCCCGGCGCCTACACCCACACCAGCATTGCCCTGCGGGATGCCATTGCTGCCGTGGGTCTGCCCACCGTAGAAGTTCACCTGAGCAATATCTATCGCCGCGAACCTTTCCGCCAGCACTCCTACATTGCTGCTGTAGCCATTGGCCAAATCAGTGGATTTGGAGCCCACAGCTACCTATTGGGCCTACAGGCTCTAGTTCAGCACCTGCGGCTGCAGGCCGTCCAAACCTGACCGAAGAAGTTTGGCCTTACCTCGACGCTACCGCGATAGTCGCTGCTTGGTGATCCGCAAACGCGGGGAGGCCCCCCACCTGGAAGAGGCAGACACTGGGTTTCCCGGTGGAGAACATCTGTCCTCAGCCGTGTGAGAGAGGAGGGCAGGCGCCAGGTAGGTATCGTGCGGGCGCAACTCAAAGAGTGGCTAACTGGTAAAACC
>NZ_JANSJJ010000298.1:0-504 GCF_047502715.1 Synechococcus sp. H55.10 | reverse complement strand
GTTCTGTGGTGTAGTTTCCAATTTATAGGGATCCCCCCGAAGGGGGAACCTTCGCTTGTTGCAAAGCCTTGCCCCACCGAGAGTGGTGGTTTCCAATTTCTAGGGATCCCCCCGAAGGGGGAACTGTAACGCACAACGCCGTCCTCGTCGCGGAAGGCCAGGACGGGTTTCCAATTTCTAGGGATCCCCCCGAAGGGGGAACATTCCAGGGTATGACAACAAAGAACTCATTACCCAGCAGTTTCCAATTTCTAGGCATCCCCCCGAAGGGGGAACAGTTCCGGGTTACCCACTGTACGTTGACATTAGCTCGTTTCCAATTTCTAGGGATCCCCCCGAAGGGGGAACTCCCCTGGCTCACCAACGCCCGCCGCGCCAGACATCGGGTTTCCAATTTCTAGGGATCCCCCCGAAGGGGGAACGGTGTCTACGCCCTCGGTGTTCAGCAGAATCGCCACGTTTCCAATTTCTAGGGATCCCCCCGAAGGGGGAACACGACAGAAC
>NZ_JANSJJ010000297.1:0-1983 GCF_047502715.1 Synechococcus sp. H55.10 | reverse complement strand
GCTTGTGCAAAAGCCGACAAGGTTGCCTCTAGCTTCACGGCTTGCGAAGCAGATACCTTGAGCTTGCAGGAGATAGTTAAAACTTGGGTCATGTTGCAATCATACGTCATCCGCATTTCTCCCGACCCTGACCCTACGGGGCGGGGCTCCTGCGGTTTCTAGCTGAATCCGCAGAAAGGTGATGCAAAAAAGGAACCACAAAGCCCCCAGGCTATATCCGGCCAGCAGATCGCTGGGCCAGTTCAACCCCAAGTAGGCCCGGCTGAAACCAATGAGGAGTAGGATCCCCAGCACGCCGCCCCCGATCCAGCGCCGCTGAGCAGGATAATACCTTGCCAGCAGATAGCCCAACAGACCGTAGATTGCCGTTGCTGCGATGACCTGTCCACTGGGAAAGCTGTGGCCTGTCTCTGCAAGAATGGGATCCCAAAGATCTGGGCGGGCCCGAGAAAAAGTGGGCTTTAGGATCCCGGCGATCACGGCAGCTCCTAAGGCTGCAACCAACAGCCCCCAAGCCGTTCGTCTTTGTTGGCTGCGCCAGAGCAAAACCCATCCACAGGCGGTCAAGCTCACCAGCCCAATCGGATGCCCTAACCCCCACCCCACCCAAGCCAAGGGATCTGGCCAAGGGCTGGCCCGGCGCAGCCACTGCAAAATCCATACATCGATGGCTTGACTGGAGGGCGCCAGTCCTTGCAAAGCCAGAGTCAGTCCCCAAAGGGCCAGAGCCGAGCCGAGGATCCCGCCCAGGCCAACGGTTGTGCTCAGCAGGGTCAGGCTCGGAGAAACCCGTCTCACCCAGAAGATGGCGAGCTTTTCGGCGAAGTTAGGCCGCCGCACAGGCGGCGCGATCACGGTCAGCCCCCCTGGGATCACCTCGATCTGGACGGGGGTTGTGCCCACCACTTCTCCATCGACGACCACCTTTTGGGGTGGGGTTGCCTCAACCCGGATGCGGGAAGCTTTGAAGGTGAGGATCCCTTTCAGTTGCGGCACCTGCTTGGCCAGAGAGGCCCCCAGCAGATGCACCATATCCCCGAGCGGTTGCACCCGTCGCGCCAACGCCTGGGACAGCCTGCCTGAATTGGGGTCATCTTGGCCGCGCACCACCGTCACATCCAGTTGCCCATCCGTCGGATTGACGCGCCCACGGCCCTGGGCAAGCACAGAGGTGGCCGGTGCAGCATTGGCAATGGTCAGGGCAGTGGCTTGCAAGTGCTGCAGCTCGGCTCCATCCACTTGGAGCGTCACTTGAAAGGGTTGCTGGTTCGCCAGTTGTTGTAACCCCGCCAGCAAGTAGGCTAGCGATCCCAAGCGACTTTTCAATTCGCGGCTAGCGCGTTCGACCGTTTCCGCTTCAAACCCGATCCCGGCCAGCAGGATCATCGGCTGCCCATTGCAGCGAGCGGCATCCATCACCCGTGTCGATCCGGCCAAGATTAGATCGCAAGCCCTTTCCAAATCAGTTGGGATCCCCAGGGCTGCAGCAAAAGCATTGGCCGTACCGCGCGGGATCACCCCCAGGGGAATGCCGGAGCCAAACAGTACCCCGGCCACGGCTGAAACCGTGCCATCGCCACCGGAAGCGATGATCAGATCGGGACGGGCGGCCAGGGCTTCTTCTGCCAGGCTTTTGGCATCGCGCTCCGGCTCGGTCAGCAACACCTGCAGGCGGATCCCAGCGGATAGGCGTTGCCGCACCAGGGCCAGTTGTTGGGTTTCATCCCCTTGGCCAGCAATGGGGTTGAAGATCAAATAGCCCAGGCGTTGCTCCACCAACGAGAGCAGCAGCGCTCGGGCAGTGGGCACATTCAGCGCCAGCGGAAGATTTGCTTCTTGGCAATTTTGAACCAACTTTGCCAACCCGGCCGGATCTGCTGTCGGATCCCAGAGGGCAATGACGGCTTGGGTACTATCCTCAAAAAGTTGAGCATGCCATTCTGCCCTAGAGGCAACGGTTTTGACCGTCAGCCTGGGGTGTTG
>NZ_JANSJJ010000296.1:0-505 GCF_047502715.1 Synechococcus sp. H55.10 | reverse complement strand
TGCCCGTACTGGTCGTGGTTGCCCACCAGCAGAACGGTCGGGATCCCGGCATCGGCCAGGCGGCGAAATTGTTGGGCAAAGAGCTCTTGGTGCAGAGGCGGCGGCGTCGCATCCGGAAAGGCATCGCCCCCAAACAGCACCAGATCCACAGCCCGATCGAGGGCACGATCAATGCACAGGCGCAAAGAAGTGACAAAATCCTCCAAACGCGTGTTCAGCCCCGTAGCCGGGTTGATGGAACCGTAGGCCAAGCCACTGCCCAAATGAATATCGGAAAGATGCAGCAGCTTTACCATCTCAAACAGCCTTAAAGCCCTTCCAGCCGTTGCCCTCACTCCTGCCCGCCATTGCCTGCGTTGCCAACTTTTGGATTGGCACCTCCCTCGGAGTCAGATGAGGAATTCCCGCTGAAGCTAAGCCTGTCGGCGCGGCCTGGCTCGATCCAAACGCAAAGGTCGGCCCATAAATTCCTGGCCGTTGGCGACGTCGATGGCCTCCTCTTCCT
>NZ_JANSJJ010000295.1:0-505 GCF_047502715.1 Synechococcus sp. H55.10 | reverse complement strand
ACAGCGTTGATCCCTACCTTATCCCCCCATGGGTACGGAAACTACGCCCCAACCCATCTCACGTCCTTGATTCCTCGTTGATCCCTACCTTTTCCCCGCAAGGGGACGGAAACTTGGCGCAGCTCCCAAACGACCGGCTCGAACCAGTCCGGTTGATCCCTACCTTTTCCCCGCAAGGGGACGGAAACCGTAGAATAGGGTTGGCTATTCACTTCCTGCATAGAAGGCTGTTGATCCCTACCTTTTCCCCGCAAGGGGACGGAAACCCTTCCCCCTTCGCGGGGGAAGGCAGTCGGAGCCAAGGGGGTGGTGTTGATCCCTACCTTTTCCCCGCAAGGGGACGGAAACAGATCTCAAGAAGGTACCGAAGCTCCGCAATTTTGTTGCTCTGTTGATCCCTACCTTTTCCCCGCAAGGGGACGGAAACAAATTCCGATGGATGAACATCCTCATACTCTCTCCTCCCAAGTTGATCCCTACCTTTTCCCCGCAAGGGGACGGAAAC